>JABAAS010000007.1:10186-13431 GCA_014238625.1 Alphaproteobacteria bacterium
AACTCGATCGGAGGGTCAAAAACACCTCGCGAAACCCGACTCATCCCCATCGAAATCCCGATAGGCACACCTACCACAACCGCAAAGGCGAAAGCCGTGAAAACACGCTGAAGGCTTGCAAAAGTATGTTCTATGAGAGTGCTGTCGTTAAAGCCAACGCATTTAGCGGGAGTCAATTCGCTCAAACCTAGTAAATTTTGAAATTCTTGCCAATAAGTCGGAGCGCAAGAAATGCGCAAAAACTTCGCCCAAACAATCTCAGGCGGCGGCAAAAACAGCGGTGGCACCCAACTATAACTAGTAGATATCCACCAGAAAGACAATATCAATGAAATTGTGAAAACGCTGATCAATCCACTTTTACCGCTACCAGGCGCACCATATGAATCTATAGCCTTAGCTCCATTATCTGTTCCTTTCGTACGGCGACCAACAAAAGTACTCCACCACATCTCAATACGAGAGGTCAAAGACGCAGGAGAACCTTTCTTCGATGTTTTTTTAACTGGGCTCATTTTTAGTCTCCTTTAAAAAACCTTACATTCTAAAATAGTTAGAACTCGGGTTCCTCCTCGCCATGGATTATAGAAAGAATTTTCTCGCGCATATCTATGAAGTCCGAACGGGATTTGATTTTACGCGCGTCTCCATTGTCCAAAAAATCTTTCCAAAATTTTAGTTCATATTCGTGTGTTATGCGACCAGGTCGCGGCGACATAACTACCAATCTTGTCGCCATAAACAACGCTTCCTCAACGCTATGCGTGATGAAAAAAACCGCTTTATGAGTCTTATGCCACACATTCAAAATTAACTCTTGCATCGTCTCACGCGTGAAGGCGTCGAGCGCACCCAAAGGCTCGTCCATAAGCAAAATCTCAGGATTAGAGGTCAAAGCCCTCGCTAAACCAACTCTCTGTTGCATGCCGCCAGACAATTGGAATATCGGATGCTTCTCAAAATCCTTTAATCCTACTAGATCCAAATTATCGCGCGCTATTTTTAATCGTTCCTTCTCGCTCACTCCTTGTAACTTCAAGCCGAAAGAGACATTTTGCAAAACATCAAGCCACGGCAATAGAGCATGCTTCTGGAAAACAACTCCGCGATCCTTACCAGGACCCATAACCTCTTCAAAAACAACCCCGCGCGCGCGCGAGGGTCCCTCTATCTCAGAGCCCTTCATCAAAATGCGACCAGTCGTAGGTTTGATAAAGCCAGCCATAACATTCAACAATGTAGTCTTGCCGCAACCAGAAGCACCTAGTGCAACAATAAACTCGCGGTCTTTCATCGCCAAGTTAACATTATTGAGAGCTACAACATCGCCAGAACCCAGGCTGGCAGGAAAGACAACTCCTATCTTCTCAAGGCTTAACGCGTGTTGTGATGCATCCTTACCCATAAATCGTTCTCCCTTCGCATTAATCCCCCTATGACGAAACACCTATAGCATGGTGGGCTAGCTTAGCGCACCATAATTCAACCCATCCCCCAAAATAATCTCCTCCGCTTCGCTAGTACCTCTGCCCTTCGTCCCTTCATTACCCTTTGTATAGCTTCTTTATTGCTCTGCCATTAAAACGAAATCCCCCCACGCTCCGACCATAAATGGAGTTAGCGTGGAGGGATATTTCGCATAGTCTCAAGCACAAGTGCGAGACAAGCTATTATTCGCCAAAGATTTTCTGAAAAATCTCTACGAGCTTGCTATTAGCACTTGCCTGCCTTAACCATTTTGACAAACTTCGTTGTCACTGCGCCTTTGTAGCTTTTAAGAGCCTTGTCAATACGACCCTGTTCGGCAAGAAATTCTGCAGTAGACTTGAGCGCCTTAGCTACTCCACCACCAAGCCAAGCCTTTGAGATTTGCTGGTCGATAGTAGGATAGTCATAAAGCGCGAGAACGCCAGCAACATCACCTTGTTTTGCACCAAGCGAATCAGCTATCATCATAGCGTTCTTCGTGCCAGGAGCATACATTGCAGGTTTTTCACGATAGTCCGCATCCGCTTCCGAAACTAGCTTGACAAACTTACAAGTGAAGTCTGCATTCTCACTAGTGAAAGCCTTGCGGGCAACCATAGCATCAAATGTAGCTTTTCTAGGGTCCATACGGCTAAGATCGCCAGAAGAAAGAAGGACGCTTCCGTTCCTTTTCAAGGTCGACAATGCAGGATCCCAAACAAAACCACCATCAATATCCCCGCGTTTCCACGCAGCTACCATATCTGGAGGAGACATATCCAAAACATCAACCTTTTTAGGATCAACACCATTTGCTTGCAAAGCAAACATCATATGGAAGTGAGTAGTGGAACCATAGGGAACTGCAATCTTTTTACCGACTAAGTCTTTCGGTGTTTTGATGCCCTTCTTGACGACTAAAGCTTCCGCGTCGTTGATGTTATCGTAGACATAGATGACATGCAGGGGGATACCACGGCTGAAGCCAGCTGCTGTCGGCGACGAGCCGTTCAGCGAAATGTCGACAGCTTTCGCAGCAAGCGCGCTGATAACATCAGCACCAGAGTTAAATTGAATTAGCTCAACGCTCTTACCGCCAAGACCATTCTTGCCAATTCCCTTCATTTTCGCCTTCCAAGGTCCCAAAACCAATTGGTAACCTAAATTCACATCTGCCGCGCTCGCTGAGAAAGCAAAACTACTTCCAACCAACAACGCGACAAAATATCTTAAGACATGCTTCATAACATGACCTCCAAAGTTTAAATAGTGAGAGGGGACAGAAAAGGTAAAACTCGCAGATGTCCTACAACATAAGGTATTAGTGCAAAACACAGTTCCCTCTCTTTCATTATCCAGCGAAAGCAACTCGACCAGCAAAACCAGACAAGAGCAAGCGCATGCAACGAGCACCCTTTGCCATACTCTTTATTGCTATCAGCTACCAGAGTCAAGCGTTTTGCGAAAAATATCTATCATTTCGTCTATTTGCCCTTTCTCAACAATAAATTGCGGCGATAATATCGCCGTATCTCCTGTAATCTTCGCATGCAAACCATTGCGAAATAGACTCTTCTGTAACTTCGTACCCGCAACACCAGCCGCAGCTCCCTGCGGGTCTATCTCTATACCAGCCAGTAAACCGTAGCCTCGCAAGTCCTTAACCCTAGGGTGATCTCGCAAAGACCAGACAGCCTCAAGAAAATACGGAGCTAGACTCTTCGCCCGCGCAAACAACCCCTCTTTCTCGTAAATCTCCAAGCTCGCTAAACCCGCAG
>JABAAS010000007.1:13529-21009 GCA_014238625.1 Alphaproteobacteria bacterium
TCGCCCGCGCAAACAACCCCTCTTTCTCGTAAATCTCCAAGCTCGCTAAACCCGCGGCGCAAGCCGCAGGGTGTGCCGAGTAGGTGTAACCATGCGCAAACTCAATCGAATTCTCCAAAGCGCAATCCGTAATCGTGCGGTAAATCTCTTGTTGAACGCCAACTGCACCCATCGGAATACAGCCGTTCGTCAGTGCCTTCGCCATCGTCATAATATCCGGCGTGATACCAAAACTATGCGCCGCAAACGAATCTCCTAATCGACCAAAACCCGTAATAACCTCGTCTAAAATAAGTAAAATACCATGCTCGTCGCATATTTTGCGAAGGCGTTCGAGATAGCCTCGCGGCGGAACTAAAACGCCAGTCGAACCTGCTACCGGCTCGATGAAAACTCCCGCAATCGTACCTCCTCCATAAGTCGCGCATAGCCTCTCTAAATCCTCCGCCAAATCCATGCCTTCGCTTGGCTGGCCGCACTCATAGGTGCTCGCGCGAGTGTGCGTGTGCCTGATCGTCGATATATTCGGCAAAGTCAATGCAAAAGTCTCGCGATTCCTAACCATGCCAGATAAAGATAAGCCCCCCATATTAACCCCATGATACGCCCGCTCCCGTGAGACAAAGCGAAGGCGGTGACCCTCTCCTCGCGCGCGATGGTAAGCTAGAGATATCTTCAAAGCCGTGTCAACCGACTCAGAGCCAGAACCCGTAAAAAAAACATAGTCAATACCATCAGGTAAAATCCGCGTCAGACGCTCGGCGAATGAAAAACTGATAGGGTGACCAATGGAAAATGAAGAGGCATAGCTATTCTCTTGCAGCTGCGCATAAACCGCATCCGCAATCTCAATACGAGCGTGTCCCGCAGGGCTACAGAATAAACCAGAAGAACCATCTAATAGACGATTGCCGTTATGATCCCATAACTCACATCCCTTCGCTTTGGCTATCAGGCGCGGAGAAGACTTAAAGTCACGATTGCTCGTAAACGGCATCCAGTGCGATTCTAGTGAATTAGGAAGGGGGGTTGGCGAATCTAGCATGCGATCTACTCCTCGATTCTGGCTGAAAGTTCGGTTAATGGCCGGATGTCCATTATGTTTCCGTTATGTTGAGGTAACTTATACCATGTTTCTAAGAATGATTTTACCATAGTCCTGAAGCGCGAAAAGAATTAAAAAAACAAGTTTCCCTTACTCTCATCGTTATATCTCTTCGATTTTAAAAGCCTTGTTTCGTAAAGGCACATATAGCAATCTTATAGGAAGAATCTCGCGGGAATATATAACATACCCGTAATTTCGTAACTGCAATAGGCTAAGGCAAATCTTAAAATAAGGAAAAGTAGAAACCATGGCAAAAATCACTCCATCGGAAGCCATTGTCGAGGTACTCGTCAAGCAAGGCGTTAAAAATGTTTTCGGGATCGTCGGCTCCGCATTTATGGATGCACTAGACCTATTCGATACGGCTGGTATTCGCTTCATCTCGGTAGCTCACGAACAAGGTGCTGCTCACATGGCAGACGGATACGCACGCGCGAGCGACGATGTCGGCGTATGCCTCGCGCAAAATGGTCCAGGCATAACTAATTTCGTAACGGGAGTAGCCGCAGCATACTGGGCGCATACTCCTATCGTCGTATTCACACCAGAAACCGGCTCTAATACACAAGGACTCGGAGGCTTCCAAGAAACAGAACAGCTACCCTTCTTTGAGAAAATTACAAAGTACCAAGCCCATGTTGGCAACCAGCAACGCGTAGCTGAACTACTCTCGCGCTGCTTCGACTACGCAAGGCTTGAGCGCGGTCCAACGCAGTATAATATCCCACGCGACATGTTCTATGGCGAGGTCGAGGACAGTCTGCCAGAACCCATGCGCATCGAAGGCGCGAGCGGCGGTAATGAAGCATTGACGCGAGCCGTGACAATGCTAACGGAAGCAAAATTTCCAGTGATCCTATCCGGTGGCGGAGTCGTGATGAGCAAGGGCGTCAAGGAAGTTATCGCGCTCGCAGAACACCTATCCGCACCAGTCGTAAATACCTATTTACATAACGACTCGTTCCCCTGCTCGCACCCCCTATGGGTCGGCTCCATCGGCTACCAAGGCTCGAAAGCCGCGATGAAGTTGCTCGCGCAGGCTGATCTTGTAATTGCACTCGGAACGCGATTAGGGCCATTCGGAACTCTGCCACAGCATGGTATCGATTACTGGCCTAAAAATGCTAAGCTGGTACAGGTAGACCGCAATCCGCGCGTATTAGGGCTCGTCAAACGCACAGATGTAGGCGTGTGCGCCGATGCGAAAGCCGCAACTCAAGAAATACTCAACAGACTGAAAGCCGATAACCGACCCATCGTTGCGTTAGAGAACAAACAAGCACGCGAACAAGAGATGCAAAAGCAAAAGAAAGAATGGGAGGACGAGCTAAACACTTGGGGGCAGCAGGATGGCTCGCCGATCGCACCGCGACGAATCCTAAGGGAGCTTGAGCGCGCTATGCCTAAAAATGCAATGGTGACGACCGATATCGGTAACATCTGCTCGGTCGCTAATTCTTACCTGCGCTTTGAGCAACCACAGAGCTTCTTCGCTGCCATGAGCTTCGGAAACTGCGGTTACGCATTCCCGACCGCTATTGGCGCAAAGGTTGCCCGTCCAGATAGACCTGCTGTTGCCTATGTCGGAGATGGTGCTTGGGGCATGAGCTTGCAAGAAACGCTAACTTGCGTACGCGAGAATATCCCAGTCGTGGCGGTCGTGTTCAATAACGGACAATGGGGGGCGGAGAAGAAGAATCAAGTCGATTTCTACGCCAATCGCTACATCGGCACGAACCTCGAAAACCCCTCTTTTGCCAAAATTGCGCAAGCGATGGGTGCTGAGGGAATTGTCGTAGATAAACCAGAGCAAATAGGTGATGCCTTAAAACAGGCAGTCGGGAACGATAAATGCACTATCATCGAATGCATGGCAACCCAAGAGCTCGGCGATCCTTTCCGTAGAGACGCATTGAAAAAACCGCAACGTCTGATGGCTAAGTATAAGCATACTAATGTGGACTAATGCGAGTTAATGCCGAATAAGGACTCGCTCTTGTTTCTACAAGCCAAATAGTGGGATTCTTCACAAACCTTGAGCCTATATGCTCTGCCGACTTATTGAGTAGAGCAAGGCGGCTAAGCACTAAAGCAGGCGGCGGGGCGAGCGGCGGCGAGCCAATGCGCTTTGCCCTAGCCGGTGCAGAATCCCTTACCGCATTAGAGGGAGCGGTTGCCATACGCAGTGCTGGTCTAGGTTTAGTCACACTAGTTGGCGAAAAATCTCGCATCCTCGCGCTTTCCAGAGAGCATAGGGTATCCTTATACTCCATGGAAATAGTCGATTGTGCGAACGAGGCAGCGAGTAGCGAAGCGGCGCGATTGGCTCGCGAAGGGACAGTGCAAGTGGTTATGAAGGGGTCGGTCAAGACTGATCAGTTTATGCGGGCGTTATTAAATCGAGAGAGTGGGGTCAGACTTAGCGGTAAGAGAATGCTGCATATTTTCTACATCACGCCACCGGATATCAACGATGCGAACGCAGAGGACTCTGGTAGTGGTGAGAGGAGGGGGATTATGCTTTCTGATTGCGCGGTCAATGTTGCACCAGACGAGGAGACTAAACGCGAGGCATTATCGCTGATGGCTCGTTTGGGTTGCAGGTTAGGCTTTTCGCGCCCGCGTATCGCAGTTCTCTCTGCGAGCGAAAAGGAGATGGATTCCATGCCTAGCAGTTTAGAGGCTGGCAGGGTTGCGCGCTGGGGGCAAGAAAACCTGAGTGATGTTGCTGATATAGAGGGTCCTTTATCGTTTGATGTTGCTTTAGTGCCTAAGGCTGCTTCCATCAAGGATGTTAGCGGTGCGGTTGCGGGGGCGGCTAACGGGTTATTGGTCTCGGAGATAGTTGCGGGCAACGCTATATTTAAGTCTTTGGTATGGGTTGGCGGAGGCTGTGCGGCGGGAATTGTCTTGGGCGGGATGGTTCCTATCGTATTGACGAGCAGAGCAGATTCGGCGGCGGCGCGCCTTGCGAGCGCGGCACTAGCATTAATCGCAACGTGCGAGAAGTAGGGAGAAGAGAAGCTCGGGGGACAAGTCCTTGCACCCCTCTATTTTCAATCCAAAGCAATCAAGTGAAAACACGTTGGGGTCGTCCCTGTACATCTTATTCAGGCGCGAGAAGCTAGTCCTTCCTCACGCTCGTCCGTCGCACCTTCTAAAGTAGCTAGCAAACGCCGTGCAATACCCTCGCCGTCTAAGCCAACGCTCGCATATTGCTCGTCTTGGCTAGCCTGATCGATGAAACAATCAGGTAGTGTAATAGGCACAAAAGCAACACGCGATAACATCCCAGTCTCGCTCAAAGCCGCCATAGCCTGCGCCGCAAATCCTCCCATCGCTCCATCCTCTAGCGTAGCAATTATGTCGTGTTCACTCGCTAAATCTCGCAATAACTCAACATCGACAGGTTTCGCAAACCGCGCGTCCGCAAGCGTTACTCGCAAACCGCGCGCGCGCAACAACATTACCGCATCCCTCGCCCTTGATAACATCGAGCCTAAACTGACAATAGCTATGCCTCCTCCGCTATTCCTCTGCATCCCAGCCTTGCCTCTACCATCGTCTATTATCCGACCCTTGCCAATCGCCAGTGGCGAAATAACTTTAGGCAACTCTACACCAACGCCAACTCCGCGCGGATATCTGATCGCACTAGGACAGTGGCTGATCGAAATAGAAGTCGATAACATCAAAGCCAGCTCGCCCTCGTCCGATGGCGCCATAACAATGAAATTAGGCAGGCAACATAAGTAACACAAATCAAACGAACCCGCATGCGTCGCTCCGTCCGCACCAACCAAACCCGCGCGATCTAAAGCAAAGCGAACAGGCAGACTCTGAATCGCAACATCATGCACAACCTGATCATAAGCGCGCTGTAAAAAAGTCGAGTAAATCGCAACAACTGGACACATACCCTCGCAAGCTAATCCCGCGGCAAAAGTCACCGCGTGCTGCTCCGCTATGCCAACATCAAAACAGCGAGTGGGAAACTCACGCGCAAAAGAATCTAGACCGGTACCCTCCTTCATGGCAGCCGTAATCGCAACAATTCGAGAATCCTTGTGAGCCTCCTCGATTAAATAACGCGAAAAAATCGAGGTATAGGAAGGCACGCTTGAGATCGGCTTTTGCTGCTTGCCAGAAATAATGTCAAACTTAGAAACTCCATGAAATTTGTCCACGGCCTGCTCCGCCGGAGCATAGCCCTTGCCCTTGCGGGTGATCACATGTAGTAAAATAGGACCATTCTCCTTACGCAATACACGCAACAAAGGGACTAGTAAATCTAGGCGGTGACCATCAATAGGACCAACATAACGAAAACCAAGTTGCTCAAAAAGAGTACCACCCGTCAAAGCACCGAAAGTCTTCTCGCTTATCTTGCGCATGGCGTCAGAAAATGGCTTCGGGGCAAGCGAGGCTGTCCCTCGCAAAAGTTTGCGAAAACTGCGAACTGGACGCGAAACTAGCAAACGCGATAAATAAGCGCTCATCGCTCCAACAGGCGGTGAGATTGACATATCGTTGTCATTCAAAATCGCTAAAATCGACGAGCCTTGCGCTCCCGCATTGTTCATAGCCTCATAAGCCATACCAGCGCTCATCGCTCCATCTCCGATAACACAAACAATGCGTCGAGAAGAATCTCGTAAATCTCTAGCAAGCGCAAAACCTAAACTGGCAGATAGAGAGGTTGAACTATGCGCAGCTCCAAATGGGTCAAAGGGACTCTCGGAACGGCAAGTGAAACCCGATAAACCTCCCTTCTTGCGTAAAGTCGAAAGGCGGGAACGCCTGCCAGTCAAAATTTTATGCGGGTAGGCTTGATGACCAACATCAAAAACTAGACGATCCTCAGGAGTCTCAAAAACAGCATGCAATGCAGTGGTAAGTTCAACAACCCCTAAACCCGCGCCTAAATGACCTCCCGTCCTCGAAACTACCTCGATTAATTCCTCCCTTACAGCATCTGCTACCTCTTGCAATTGCTCGATAGTCATCGTGCGTAAGTCCGCAACAGAAGATAGTCTGTCCAATACTGTTTCTTTCTCGCTCATAGGTCAATCCCTCCTAACCGAAGTGCTCGCAGAAATAGGCGACATCAAGGACGAGGGTATGCGAGAGGGTAGGAAACGCGCAAATAAAACTAGTGGCAACGCAGCATCACCAAATGCAATAATTGATGCCCCCGCTCTTGAGCATAATGCGCTAACCCTGTTACCCGCAGCTACCTTGCCAACAGCACTAACATAACAAGGCGATAGGGAAGAAGACGAGGAAGGAGAGGAAGAGGGATTCGCAAAATCACATAAATCATCGACGATTTGATAGGCTTCCCCGATCGCTCGACCATATCCATCTAAAGCAGCGCGTAGCTCATCACTCGCGCCCTCACAACAAGCACCCATTGCACAAGAAGCCCGCAATAGTGCACCAGTTTTGCGAGCGTGAATCAAACGAACGAGCGACTCGTCAGAACAAGAAAAGTTAGTAGCCCCGCTCAATGAGACTCGTTTCTTCGAGCTTAGTTTGTTTGCTCGCTTATTACCCGTCTTTGCTCTCGCTTTGCCATCTCCTTTATTATCTGCTCCCTTGTCCGAATAAACTAAATCCAGACTCTGTCCACCGACCAAGCCTCCTGTGCCAGCAGCGGTCGCTAGGCACTTTATTAATGATAAACGCAAACCTGATTCGCGAGCTACTGTAGAGAGAGACCCAAGCCTAGATTCAGCACGAGATTCAACGCACGATGCTCTACAATCTAGGCTAAAAGCAGCAGAGGCAAGAACCTCAAAGGCTAAAGTCAACAACGCATCACCTACGAGGATTGCCTGCCCCTCACCAAAACGAACATGCACTGTAGGCTTGCCACGCCGCAATAGATCTCCATCCATAGACGGCAAATCATCATGAACCAATGAGTAGCTATGAACTAATTCCAGCGCAGCAGCGGCGTCATCGGCTAGACGGCTACCTGCGCCTAGCTGTTCAAACGCTTGCAAAGTTTGTCCTGTAGCTTTGCCCGAAGATGCTCCTACTGATTTCATCTCCGATTCCATTGTCGCTTCTTGCGCCATAGCTTTGGCAAGCTGGGCACTCGCAAAGAGGAGAAAAGGGCGCACTCGCTTACCACCTTCAAGCGAACCAACGCGCATACCTTGCAAAAGCAAGCAATCCGCGTCTCCTTGCGAACTTAATATCAAACGCAAATGCTCATCGACACGACGTTGCGTGCTGGCAAAACCCGATAGTAACAACTCGCGAGCATCAGAATCCTTTATCGCAAAAGTAGCAGAGCGAGCATTATCCCTCTCTGTAATTGCCGAATCTTCCGGATTTTTCTCTAGATTGCTACTCATACTAAAA
>JABAAS010000080.1:0-529 GCA_014238625.1 Alphaproteobacteria bacterium
AAGCCTCCTCCGCCCTAAAGTCTCCCGCTGTGCCGTCAAGATCACGCCGCGATTGCAAACCATAATTACCAGAAAGATTGACAATAGGTCCGAGATCGATCGCAGCTCTACGAGAAACCTCAAAGATCTCCTGTAGCTTACGGCGCTCAAGGGAAAATGCTATGTTGTTATGCCACGAGCCCTCTAAAGCTGTGCTAAGTGTTTGCGAAAAAGATGAGGAGCTCGTGGTAACTCCCAGAAATAAAACGCAAAAAAATGCGTACAAAGGAGAGGTAAAGCGTGAGGAAAAGGCAACTGACACAAGAAAAAAATACTTTTTTTAGTTACTCTCCTCTCAACCTACTATTATACTCAAAGTTTGTATAGCTGTTTTTAAAAACACAAAAGTATGAAAAAAACTCAAAGATAAAAGGCGCAAAAGTGAAAAATACAAAAACAAAAAGCTCAAGCGTGAAGAATCGTGAAAAATATCGAGCCGTGCTCGTCATTGTCGATTTTCCAAGTAGCGACTCAAAAGCCATGTTCTATG
>JABAAS010000080.1:539-5182 GCA_014238625.1 Alphaproteobacteria bacterium
TGTAGATACGCTCTACAACATAAATGTAGTGTCTCTCTGCTATACGTACGACCAAAGTTCGAAGCTAATCCTCTGCTATTCCTTAGCCGAGCGACTGAAAGGCAAAGCAGAGCCTTCGCCGAAGAATATGTACAAGAAGTCTCCGCAAAAGTGCAAAAGTGGGGCTGCTCTACTCCATCCGTATATATGCGCGAAGGTGAGGTCGTGCAGGAGGTCTCGCAACTATTGGCAGAGCCAGATAATCATATCGCACTCGTCGTGATGAGCGCAAAAACCTTCGCCGCTACAGCTAGCGCTCTCGTACGCGCAGCTGGCGGAAAATCTAAAAGTGAAATTCGTCCTTTCGTAGTCGTGCCAAATGGGCTATCATTCGACGAAGTCGAAAAACTTATCTGAAAATAAATGCTCTAATAGAGCGCATAAGCATCGACAGAATATCGCAAAAATATCGCAAAAATATCGCAAGAATATCGCAAGCCTGAAACCACTCCCCTAAACCTCAAAAATACGAGGGCTATATGTTCATTCAAACAGAAGAAACTCCGAATCCAGCCGTGCTGAAATTCTTGCCAGGACGCGTGGTCTTGCCAAGCGGGACAGCAGAGTTCTGCTCAAAAGAAGAGGCTGAAAAAGGCTCGGAACTCGCAAGCGCGTTGTTCGCAATCGAAGGCGTCGCTAGCGTCTTCTTCGGCGCAGATTTTATCTCGATTGCAAAGCTCGCCTCAAGCCAGTGGGATGTGCTGAAACCACCGATACTCGGATTGATCATGGAGCATTTTATAACCGGGCGCGAGTTGCTACGCGCAGACGGATTCAATCTCGAGAAAAAAGAACAGCAAGAAGTCGATAGCGATCCAGTCGTGCGCAAAATCAAAGAGCTGCTAGACGAGCGCGTGCGACCAGCCGTCGCGCAAGATGGCGGTGATATAGTCTTTCACGGCTTCGATAAGGGGGTCGTCTACCTAACTCTGCGCGGGGCTTGTGCCGGTTGTCCGAGCGCGAGCGCAACTTTAAAAATGGGCGTCGAAAACCTGTTGCGCCATTATATACCAGAAGTCTCGGAAGTGCGCGCGCGTATTTAGGGCGGGGTCTAGGTATGCGCTCGCGTGCGTTTCGGGGGTAGTCTACGGGTTGCAAATTTTTTAAAAGTAGTATATTTTTAAAAAAAATCAATTTAGAGGAGATAACATGAACAGCAGAAAAGACGACTATGCAAACTTAGACCTTCCTAAAGGTACAAAAATTGACGATAAAACAAAAGAAATAATAAGATGTAAAGAACAAGAAGGGAGCAACCTGAGCTATAAAGTGAGAGAATGGCACGAATTTATTAAGAATAATAAGATAGAACTAAAAGACACGAAAGGATTAACAGAAGAAGAAATTGAAAAAAGAAAAAAGGAAGCAAAGATATATTTTCTCGCCAAAGGAAAAATCCCTGACAATGTAATAGCTGTAGCAAAATGGAAATAAGGTTAGTTGCAATAGTCGGGTAGGATGGCTTTTGTAGCCTCGTCTATTTTTTTCATTGTGCCAGAGGCGCGTAGCTCCCTGCGAATGTCGGAGCGAGAGCTAATGGTTTGATCCTCGTTAATGTTGCACTTGGCGGCTTCTTTTTCTGCTTGCTCGCCAAGCTCGGCTAAGGCTTTGTGCTGCTTGTTGCTCTTGGTATAGCGTCTGATAGGAATTTTTTGAAATGGCAGGCTATCGAAGTCTCGGTCGTTGTTGCGTGATTCGAGTAACGCGGGTTGTAGCGCATCGCTATTGAGCAGAGCCGCGAGGTAGTGCGCTTCTGCGAGGCTTCGCGTGGCAACGCGGTATAATTTATGTTCTATAATTACTTGGTTTTTTTTGCTGACAGCCACTGCCGAGATATTCTTACCGCTACCATTGTAGATAACGCGGTCTCCTAAAGAATTTCCTAAAAAGGAAAGTTGGTTGGAGAGTGCACTGCCGTAATCGCAACGCTCCGTTAGTGTCTTGGGTGAACGCGCTTTTCTATTGGCATGCCAGATATTTTCCGCATCCAACCAATATGTAGTCAAATAACGCCTTGCTTCGTTCGGTCGTTCTTTCAGCCTTAATTCTAATGGCATTATCATGCGGTCACGGTCAAGCGCGCGGAAAGGCAAAATAGCACTGCTCCATAAAGCTGGGCGCAAGTCGTCTGCTTCCAGCTCAGCTGTTTGACTCCTAACCAACTTCCAGTACTCGTGCCGCCCTTGACAAGTTTTCACCCTAAAGGTCGTTGCGCTTGCTCTATCGATATCTTTTTTATTGACGCGCACTAATGCATGAGGAACTAATGTTGCTCCTTGGTGCGCAAGGTTTTCTTTTCTTTTCTTGCCGCAAAAATCGCTCGGTTCGTTCACATAAGTTTTCATATCTTCGAATTGCGGGTTATCATAATCACCGTACATACGCTTTGGATTTTTGAGTGCTGGCACTTTTTCTTTTTCTTTTATGCTTGTTCCAAATACTACGCAACAAGTACTTTGTGGAAATGGGCGCGGATTGGTTTCAACCGACCAAGCGCGGTGCTTATTCAAGTCCGCCCCACTCCAAGCAACATCGCGGAAATTTTGCCAGGCTACAGACTTTAAAGCAGAGCCTGGTAGAACAAAGCCGAAGCGTCTTTCTGCAATCTGTCCGTTCGATGCCCAATAGAGTTTTATAGAGCGTACCGCGAATAAAGCAGCTAAGTCGTTTTGCGGAGCTGATTTACCCCCCTGCCAAACATTAAGCACCTTCGCCATATTCTTTAAATCGTCTTGTCGTGCGCCTTCCCAATCGTTATGCGTAATCCAAGGCGGGTTGCCTATTATGCGGGCTACCCTAGAGCTTGCTAGTCTATGTGGTTGGGCGAGGTTCTTAATAAACCATGCCCAGATGCCATTCTTGCCATCATCGCGTAATTTTTGAAATATCTGCGCGGCTTCGCGCAATGCTTTTTTTTCGTCCGCGTCTTCTATTTGATAGCCTTGTAACAATGATTCAATTCGCTCGCCTTGCGCATTAGTACCAGCAATTTTATCGACAATTTCTTCAAAATTATCACGCATTAAAGTCTTTTGGGGGAAAAGGATAGTACTGTTTTTGTCTGATACTAGTAGCAACATGCCCTCCCTCTCAAATAACGCTGTAGCACCTAGATTTTTTGCAAAACTCTCACGGTATATTTGTAAGGCATCGCCTAGATAAATTTGTAATGGCTGAGTCGGTTTCGCAGGTAAGGCTTCCAACAAGGTTGCGCGTGCTAGTTCTACCGCGACTGGATGAATGTCAAAGCCGTAGACTAGCTTAGCTATGGCGTTGCTCACCTCTAAATCGTTTTTGCCCATGCCTTTCGCAAAATGCAATAATCGTTTTGCCGCCGCATACAAAAAAGTCCCAGAGCCACAACCAGGGTCGAGAACACCTAAGCCCGCCAAGTTTTTATTCGCAAATACTGCTCCTAGTGCTTGCTTGCAATAATCCTCGTCTAGCACTTGTTCCGTTACCATCTTCGCTAGCCAGTCGGGCGTGTAGTATTCCCCGAAGTCATGGCGGTCTTTGCGTGGGATAAAGTCTTGATATAGATGCTTTAGAATGTCGCCGCTCGCCTTGCTCCAATCGTAGCTAATCACCGCCTGATAGATAGCAGAGCAAACCTTGCTACCTTGTTTCTGTAAATCCCTCTCCTCACCATCCCAATCGAGCCAAGAGGCAAAGCCACTGCCCGCCTTAGTGCGCTCGGTTGCCGTGGTAGCTTCTTTCTGCGAAAGCTCGGCCGCTATCAATCGCGCAGCAACCGTAAGTAGCGTATGACGCGCAAAAAGCTCGTCTCCCTCCTCCCCCTTTGGCACCTGCATATGTGCGCCACGCAGTTGTTCCTGCCATAGCTCAAACTTTATTTTATACGAATCGTAACCCTTAGCCTTTGCCGCAAAATCGTTAACCATGCGCTGACTAGGTTGAAAAACTTCTACAACAGTCTCGCCCGTTGGCGCAGGGCGAGGCGATAGGTCGCGGGCTAAAGTATAAATTAAATTCTTTATTTCGGACTTAACTTCAGTACGAAAAAGATTTCCCTCTGAACGAGATACGCTAAAAACCTTATCCTTCTTCACAGTCTCGCCTACTATGTGCCAGCGTATCCAACAATAGCCGTTGGTAGACCATCCGCAATTCTCAGCAGTGCAAGCCTTTAGTCTTCTTATAATTTGCGTGCCAGCATCGCTTTCTCTATCAGCTCCTAAATCGCTACTCTTCTTCTTAACCTCGAAGCCAACGCCACGCGCAACAATATCAATCTCCCTATTGTGATTATTAATATCCTTGTAAGGTACCTCTACCTCAACATCCATGTTGTCCTTATCAATAAGAGCTAGCAAAAAATCCTTAATCGAAAACTTAGGATTGTCCTCGTGACGCCCAGCGTCAATCTGTTGCAAAACTTCTAGCAGCTTGTCGGTCAAAGCCCCAATGCGCAAACTTACATCAATATCCTTGCTCATAGAAATTCGCTACACGGCAAAAACATTATAGCTAACCTGCGCCAGAACATCGTAGAGCAAATCGCTCAAGCCTCGCATATAGCCTAGTGACGCCATCGCGTTATCCTCGCACTAAAGTGACTCGCTAAAATAGTTCGCTAAAATAGC
>JABAAS010000081.1 GCA_014238625.1 Alphaproteobacteria bacterium
TTAGCGAGTTAACCAACCTTATTTAGCCAGCTTGGTTACTGCCTGCTTTCTTTAGCGAGTTAACCAACCTTCTTTAGCCAGCTTGGTTACTGCCTGCTTTCTTTAGCGAGTTAACCAACCTTCTTTAGCCAGCTTGGTTACTGCCTGCTTTCTTTAGTCATTTACCCCCGCCTTTCCCTCTTGGGTTACTATTAGCCTTTTTTTTACCAGTAGACAAGCATTACTAGCAATTAGATAGATATTTTACTACTTTATAATTGCGCATTTTGTGGAACGAGCTATGCGTTTCTGTGGACTCTGTGCTATGAGTTTTGTATGTTGAGCGAGCATAGTAACATTGTAGCGGAGATTACGGAGTCTTGTCGAGTAGCCTCGTTGTTGAGAGAGACGGTCGAGCGGATTTTACTTCCTCGTTTTGGCAATTTAGGTTCGCAGGACATACATAGGAAGGGAGACGATTCGCTTGTAACGGAGGCTGATTTAGAGGCCGAGCGTTTTCTCAGTGTCGAGCTAAGCGCTCTGGTTTCTGGTTCTCGAGTTCTTGGCGAGGAGTCTATCGCCAACGATTCTTCGCGTTTGCAAACTTTTGTTCGGGAGCAGGCGGATTCTCCTTATTGGTTGATAGACCCTCTCGATGGCACTCGTAACTTTGTGAATGGTTCGGAGGTTTTTTGCTCGATGTTAGCGCTTGTTTTAGGCAATGAAGTTCGAGCGAGCTGGCTTTACGCGCATAAGGAAAGGAGCATATTTCACGCGATCGAGGGAGTTGGAGCATTTGTTGATAATCGCCCTATTCCGCCTATTGAGTCTGTGGGGGTAGCTTCTAGTTGCGGCGGTGCTGTTAGGGACAAGCCGCGCGGTCGCATTTCTTGGACGAGGAAGCCGCTTTCTTACGATGAGGAGCAACTTGAGCGTCTTAGTTCGGTTCGTTGTGCTGGTCAGGATTTTGTTGACTTGGCGTATGGTCGTATAGATTTTGCTTACTACAATAGGCTATGGCCTTGGGATCATGCACCTGGCGGTTTTTTGTTAAAGACTTTAGGTGGTTATTTAGGCGATTTTGATACGGGACGAGCTTACCTTCCGTATGAGCATGCTGGTCCTATTTTGGCGACAAGGGAGTCGTTGCGTTGGCAGGATTTGCAAAAGATACTAGGCAAGAGTTAAGGCAAGAGTTAACAACAAGAGCTGGCAATGAGATATTTTTCAAAAATAATTGCAAAAGAGGCTCAGCAAAATGATAAAAATATCATTAGCTTGAGAAAATAGATAAGGGATGTATTTTTATGAGTCGAGTTAGTTTTCTTGGATTAGGAGTTATGGGTTTTCCGATGGCTGGTCACCTTCTAGTGGGCGGTCATGATGTTTGCGTTTATAACCGCACTAGCGCGAAGGCGGAGAGATGGCTTGAGCATTATGGCGCGCGTTATACTGCGGAAGGAGGCGGTGATGGAGATAAAGTAAGCACTTCGAGTGCTAGCCCTTGCTACAGTTCAGCGCCTACGCCGCGCGCTGCTGTTATGGATTCAGATTTTATTTTCATTTGCCTTGGTGGTGATAATGATGTGCGCGAGCTGTTAGATGGCGAGGATGGAGTTTTTGCGGGAGTTAAACGCGGAGCGATCATAGTAGACCACACGACGACCTCTGCGCGCTTTGCTCGCGAGAGCCATAGTCAGGCGAGTGAGAGGGACATAGGTTTTGTTGATGCGCCGGTTTCTGGCGGAGAGAAGGGAGCGCAAACGGGCAAGCTTAGCGTTATGTGCGGAGGCGATTTGGGTTACTACGAGCAGGCGCAACCGCTTATGGATTGCTACGCCGAGCGTTGTGTTCTTATGGGTTCGAGCGGAGCGGGTCAGTTATCGAAGATGGTCAATCAGATTTGCATAGCTGGTGTTTTGCAGGGCTTATCGGAGGGTTTGCATTTTGCGCAATGCGCGGGTTTAGATAGTAAGAAGTTATTGTCGATTATCAGCAAGGGTGCGGCACAATCGTGGCAGATGGACAATCGAGGTGAGAGCATGACAGAGGGTTCTTTCAACTTTGGGTTTGCGACAAAATGGATGCTTAAAGATTTAGGCTTTTGTTTAGAGGAGGCGGAGCGTAACGGAGCGAACTTGACACTAGTTAAGGAGATTGCGGGCTACTATGAGGAGCTGCAAACCTCGGGTCATGCTCTTTCGGACAGCTCTGCGTTGATAACAAGGCTAAACAAGGCTAAACAAGGCATAGAAAAGGCATAGAACGAGGCACAGAACAAGTCATATGTTACAATCAATCAAAGGCTCTCTCAGCTCTGCTTGGCTACGCTACAGCCTATTCGGAGTGCTAATTATGAGCTTTGGCTTCTGGGGGGTAGGCGACATTTTACGCCGCATAGTGACACCAACCAACGCGCCGCTAGTGGAGGGTCGCGGAGTTTCGATCGACCACGAGCTTTTTGCGCAAACTTGGCAACGAGCGACGGCGCCCTTTCGCGCCCAAGGCTTGTCGAACGAGCAGCTTCTGGCAGGCGCTCTCCCGCATTTGTTGCTAGAGCGTCTAGTGGCGAGAGCCTTGCTACAAAAGGAGAGCAAGCGTTTGGAGATTGCGGTTCCGCCCTCGGTTTTGCGCAAGGTTTTGGCGGACAACCCGCTTTTTGCTGGTGAGGACGGCAAGTTTGCGGGCTGGCAGTTTGCGTCTTTTTTGCGCGAATCGGGCTTGAGCGAGGAGGCATACCTAGAGGAGCTAGGCAGTAATCTTATAGAGGCGAGCCTACTGGACAATTTGAGCTTCGGTGTTTCTTTACCAGAATCCTTTATCCGTTACTTACTAGCGGGGAGACTTGAGCAGCGCAGTTTAGAGATTCTACGAGTTCCAGCCATCCGCGCCTCTTCGATTAGCGATCCTGGCGATAAGAAGTTGCAAGATTTCATGCGCGATGAGGAGTCGCTGTTTCGTCTATCGGAATACCGCAAATTTTCGTTTCTGGTAATCCGCCCTATTGTTGCGGATAGGGTCTCTGATTCGACGCTACGGGCGGAATACGAAGCGCGTAGAGAATCGCTCACGAGCCCAGAACTGCGCTCCTACAGCCAATTATTTTTTGAGGAGGAATCCCCAGCCCGCAAGGTAATTGAGAGCTATCGGGGGGGCGAGGAAGGAGCAACCAAGACTTTACAACAAGCGGCGCGAGCGGACACAAGCAACATAGAAATCAGCACGCCAATCAGCCTTCTCAAGCAAAGTCGCGAGGATATTCTCGATGAGGCGATAGCCGATGGAGTTTTTTCGCTCGGCTCTGCTGGCGATGTGGCATTGGTAGAGGGTAGCCTTGGCTGGTATGTGATACGCTTGGATGTGCTGTTGCCGTCGAGACTTGCGAGCTTTGACGACTTGCGCGATGAGCTGGCTAAACTAATTGCGCTCGAACAAGCTAGCGAGCAGTATGAAAAGGACATAGCGCAAGCGGAAGATATGATACTGACTGGCGCATCGCTCGAGGAGATTGCTGAGAGCGTTGGCGGCAAAATAGAAGAGACTTTATTGCTCGACGGGCAAGGACAAATAAAACGCGGTATTAATGAGACTGGCTCTTTCGACCAAAATCTGAAGAAACTGTCGCTGAGTGAAAGCGATGAAGCGGCACTACTAGAGCTAGGTTTCTCCCTATCGAGTATTGGGGAGGTTGCCTCTGGTTTGGAGATTTTAGGGGAAAGCGATACTACATCACCCACTACCTCACCGACTGCCTCGCCAACTATTTCACCTAGAGTTATTTTATTGAGCTTGCAAGAGTTGCAAGAACCTAGACTAGCGACACTTGGTGCATCTAATCGCGAGCGAGTTCTCTCTATCTATCGAGGCTTGAATGTCGACAAGCAGGTTTTGGCACGCACTAATGAGATAGCCGATTCTGCGAGGCTGGACTCTTCCTCTTCTGCCAGCCCTTTGTCAGCGGTTGCGCGCAAGGAAGGCTTGGCGTTACAGCGAGCTATGGTTACACGCGATGCGAAAGATTGGCAATCGGGTTTCTTGGAGGCGATTTTCATAGCCCAAATAGGCGATGTTTTAACGACCTTTAGCGACAATCAGAACGCTCACCTAGTTGTGCGCTTGTCTGGTATTTCGCGCCCTAGACTGCAAAGTCTTACGGTTAAGGAGGTTGCCGCCTTTACAAAGGAGGTTGGAGAAGACCGAGAACTTCCACTAGCGGTATATCAGCAGGTGTTAGAGTCGCGCGCTGATTTAGAGATTAACGAAGAGTCTTTCAAAAGTTTTATTTCTCCTAGTGGCTCCCGAGAAGGCAACTTGCAAGAGGCTACGCAAGGGTTCAATCAATAAGATCAATAACCGCCTTAGCTGGTAGAGCTTAGCTGGTAGAGCGGGATATCAGTCGCCCTATCTCTTGCTGAGAGATAGAGAGATAATATGGATTTTTTTCCTTCGCGTTCAAATTTTCACAGCCTTCACGACAAGGGTGAGGCACAAATTTTATATTGTTTTCTCGAAGCTGATTTAGAGACTCCGATTTCTGCTTGGTTGAAACTAACGCGCGCGCCCTATAAGGGTTATGAGCAAGCGCGTCAGGCTTGCCTTTTTGAGTCGGTTGAGGGGGGCTGCCATCGTGGTCGTTATAGCATAGTTGCGCTTGCGCCAGATTTAGTTGTGCGCGGAGTTGGCGAGAGATTGTCGGTTATGCGAGTTGCGGGCAAGAGTTCTGGTTCTGGCAAATTTTCGGAGATTGCGGAGAAGGGTTTTGCGGGCTTGCGCAAACTATGGGCAGAGTCTCGCATCGAGCTTGCAGCTTTACCTCAGGGTTCATTACCCGATGATTTTCCGCCGATGTTTTCTGGTTTATTTGGCTATATGGGCTTCGATACTGTTCGTTTATTCGAGGATATAGGCGAGAGTAAAGCCGACCCCTTAGATATGGCTGACTGGTTTTTCATCCGCCCGTCATTAGTAGCGATTTTTGATTCTTTACAATCTTGCGTATATCTTGTTAGTCTTGTTAGTCTCGTTAGTCTCGTTTGCCTCAGGTAAATCCTTCGCCAATCCTCGCAAAGACCCTCGCAAAGAGTTGGAGGCTGGTAGACCCGCTCGCATGCGCTCGATA
>JABAAS010000082.1:0-3021 GCA_014238625.1 Alphaproteobacteria bacterium
GCGCGAGGGGTATTAGTAGACTCTCGCGTTTTGCGAGCAAATGCTGTACGACTCTTCGGGCTGATCGAGGCCCCAATCCTGGCAAGCGTCCTAACAAGCGAGTAAGTTTTTCGATTTGCTTCATTACGACATCACTTTTCGCTTTATGATTTTCCGTTATTTTATTTGAGTTTTTGTTTTTTTAGGCGAGTAATTCCTCGACCAATTTAGGCACTTCGAGACTTGCTTTACCATATCGATTTTGGTCGAAGAGATGCGATATTTCGGTTTTTTCGAGATTGATCTCGATTTTTTGAGCATTTTCAGCGTGCTCGACGAATCCTGCTGCGGGATGAACGGCGCCTGCTGTTCCTATGGCGATGAAGGTTCTGCATTCTTTTAATAGACAATATACGGCAGGCAAATAGTATGGCATTTCACCGAAGAAGACGACATCTGGTCGCATACCGCCTTTTTTTTTGCATTTTAGACAAATAGTTTCTGCCGAGATATTTTTTTCACATTTTTCGCGCGAGCCGCAAAATTTACACAAGACCTTCAACGCCTCGCCGTGTACATGTATCACATTTCTGCTTTGAGCTTTTTCGTGGAGGTTATCGATATTTTGAGTAACGATGGAGCACTTATGGCGCCAGTATTTTTGCAATTTTGCGAGTTTGAGATGCGCTTGATTGGGTTTCATGTTTTCTTGCAGTAGTTCTTTGCGCCGCATATTGTAGAATTCCTGTACGAGCTTTGGCTGGCTATTGAATCCTTGAATGGATGCCACGACTTGCGGCGAGTATTTGTGCCAAATTCCTCCTTTATCGCGGAAGGTATCGAGTCCCGATTCGCGCGAGATACCTGCGCCGGTTAGGATTACGATTTCGTTACTACTGCTCACTATTTAATTCACGATACTTGACTTTATCATCGGTCGAAATACCGAGCCTATGTGCGCTTCCGCCCAAGATTTCGAGCACGGCTATGACTTTGACGGACGAGCTTATCACATCGAGTGACATTGGTCTTGCTCTCTCGACGATTTTCACGATCTCTCCATTTTTGTCGATAAAGATCATATCGAGAGGTATGAAGGTATTTTTCATCCACATTTTGACGAGCCGCGGCTTTTTATGAATGAACAGCATGCCGTGATTTTTTTCGAGTTTTGTTCTAAACATCAAGCCTTTTTGTTGTTGAGCTGTTGTTTTTGCGATCTCGATTGTAATTTTATGAACTTCACCTTTAGGCGAGCATATTAGCAAAACTTTTTGTTCTGCGTGCGCTTGTGCTATGGAGTCATTTATTTTTTTTGCATCTGCATTTAGAAGATACGATTCATGACTGTAAGCTCCGAGGATAGTAACGCATATAGCTGCTACTTTTAGCGATTTTGGAATATTTGCTATTTTCGATGAATTTTGTTCCTGCACGCGAGCATTATAACTCAAAATAAACAATGTATAAATAAAGAATAACTCTCCTTATGATTGTATTTATTTTTTAATTCTATTGACTGTACTACACAACTTTATCACCATGTAAACCTTTAGAAACAACACTGGTTAGGTTTCTTTTGCCTGCTAGCGACTTACTTTTTGCGCGGTGTTTTATCGCTATGTGCGAGTTTCTAGGTTTTTCACTCGTCTTGCGAGTGATTGTTTTTTGCGTGTTTAGTACTTGTTTTTCACTTTCATTTATCGAGCCAGCTATTTCGGAAGAAGAAGAGGCTGATACGGATTTTGCTTTAGGGGAGCAAGAGACTTCTGATTCTCTTATAGCTACGACTAACAAGAAGTTTAAGTTTTTCACGAAGGCGAGCAGTTACTTGAGGTATGGCGGCGTCCGAGTTTCCGATGCGACGACACTTATTGGTTACAGCAAAAATATAGAGCATCGCGAATTGACAGCCCCTTTGGAGAAGGCGGAAGATTTTGTTTTAAACAACAACTACGACTCTTATGAGAACCCTTTAGTCTCGCTAGGTTCATTTCGATTTGATCCTTACGAGTTAATTTTAGGTTTTGATGCGGGCACTCGATTGATATCGAACATGTATGGTGGAGTTCGAGTTTCATTTGACTCGATTGAGTTAGGCGAGTTTTTTTCTGGCTCTGATTGGGGCGGTCGTTCTGTCTACCCTTCGCAGCATTTTTCGTCTGGTCCTTTGCGGGAGGGCTTTGTCTACCTTTCGCACCCGCGCTGGGGCAAGGTTAGTTTTGGCATTTTGGAGGGAGTATCGAGTATTTTAGATGGTGGTGCGCAGGCTATTTCTGCTGGCAGTGGTGGACTTTACGGAGATTTTTCGAGGACGCCGTGGCAAGTACATCGTCTTGGTTTAACATTAGGACGAGCTTCGAGCGAGAATTTTCCGAAGGTTCAGTATCTATCGCCGAGTTTTCGCGGATTAGACATTGGCTTGGAATGGTTTACGAATGGTCAAAGTGCTGCGAACAAGGTTTTTAGCCTGCCTTACCTCTCGAACTCTAATTGCCTGCCTAGCTTATTTTATAGAAATGACCAAACATTAGGTAGCTTCTTTCTTAACTTTAATCATGAATTTATTCCGTATTATTTTCTTCCTGGCACTTTGCCATCGAGCATCAAATGCTGGCAGTTATCGAGTTCTTCTTCGGGTTGGCATCCGCAAGTGTCTCGTTTTATCATGGGTGGCAATTTAGCTATTTCTTATGAGAAGTCATTTAGCAAGAATTTATCATTAGAGGTAGCGACGAGTTACGGGATTCTTTCTTCTAGTGCGCATTCCATTGAATCACGAGACGAGATTGCGGGTTATTATTCTGATACTACAGGTAGGATTAGCTCATTATCTATAAATAAGGTTAGCTCATTGGAGCAGGCATTGAGTTTTGGCGCGAGTTTATATTGGCGAGATTATTCGTTTTTTTCAGGCTTTGTCTATCTTTTACCGAGCGAGTATGAGTTAGAGAATTTATCTGGCGATATATTTATCGAATCTGGGGTTTCTGGTTTGATTTGGTCTATGGGAATAAAGTTAGATCGTCTTATTCCTACTAG
>JABAAS010000082.1:3030-5088 GCA_014238625.1 Alphaproteobacteria bacterium
GTTTCTGGTTTGATTTGGTCTATGGGAATAAAGTTAGATCGTCTTATTCCTACTAGGGGTGATGATAAGGTAGGAGGTATTTCATTAAGTTACGCGCAAGCTATCATTAAGGATCCGCGTTTAGACGATGGCGAGCAGCAAATAGCTTCTTTATTAAACATTGGTAGCAACTATCCTCTAGCGGATGGCGTTTTATTAGTTATGGACTATTGGTATGGTGATGCTGCTTTGATTTTACCTTTTGATGTAGGTCAGTATCCGTCTGGGGATGTAAGGTTGTACCCGTCTGGTGTGGTAGATTTCACTTTTCATGAGCGGCGTCTTAGGGATGCGCATGAGTTTGCGATTGGCTTAAAGATGGAGTTTTAGGGTATTAATCTTCAAGGGGGGTGTGGTGAGCTATAAACTAATGCATAAAGGGGGAGCGGGGGGAGCGATGAACTAACATAAAGGGGGCGTGGGGGAGCGATAAACTAAGACAAAGGGGGGCGTGGGGGGACGAGTCCCCCCGCAAAGCTCTACGCAGTAAGGGACTCGTCCCTGCGTGCTACGGCACGCTTATGCGCTTTAGCGCATCTTTTTTAATTAAGCGCATTGCTTGCAATGCGCAAAACGGACTTTGTTATAAGCGAAGAGCAATAGAGGAAGATAATCTTTAGGACACCTGATTTTACGCGCTTCGCGCGTGAGCACTGCGTGCGGTTGCGCATTGCTTGCAATGCGCTTTTAAACAATTTAGCGTGCTACGCACGCTCCGCTGACGCGGGGTCTTCGCGGGGGGCTTAAGCCCCCCACACCCCCCTTTGTGTTAGTTCATCGCTCCCCACACCCCCCTTTATGTATGCCAAACTTTGTACCCGCCTTCAGTGAGGTATTTTAGAAAAAGCAGTTAGAACCTTAAATCTCTCGCCCATCGCGTTTTTTCCAAGCAACCTTTTATTCCTTTCCGCAATAACGCTATTTCTACCTTCTTGCGCAAAAGCTTTGTCAGCAAGCAAAAACTCCCTCTGCGTTTCTATGCCGCACTCGTCTAGCCGAGAGAATTCACTAGCAATAGAGGCAAAATCAACCTCCACACTCAAATCGCAAGCACCACAATAAAACAGAGGATCTACAACTTTATGTCGCAAGAATGCCTGCAAACTCCCGCCCTTCTTTGCCTGCCTTTGCGATGAGTATCCATAGTCACATATAAAAATAGCACCGCCAAACCGCACGAGCATCTGCGCTAAGTTCGAAGTTATAGCTAGAGTGCGCGGTGAGATTTCTACGATACGCTCTTGAGGTTTTTGCTTTTCTTGCTGTTCTTTGCCTTGTTGAGTTTCATTAATCAAGATAGGAGGTAATGCGCGCTGCTCTGCACGCACGAAACGCAAGCTCACTTCTTCACCCCCCGAGTCTCTACTGATTGCGATTCGCCGCATAAAACTCTGATATTGCTGCGAGCTACTTTGCGATGATTTTTGCAATCGATCTTGTTGTGAGACGGGAGACAAAATATATTGCCTAGTTGGCAAGGCGTCGAAGAATTCGTTTGCGATAAAGATATATGTACCTTCTGGCACATCTTCGATGTTTTCGCACCAAGCGGCACCACGCAATTTACAACTGCTTGCGGATTTATGCAAAAAATCAGCTATTACTTGCGCCTGCTTTTGTCGAAGACTTTGATTGACCTCGATCAGCTGTATGAAGAGACAAGGAATTAGCTCTGGACAATTTTCTTGCAAATAGAAGAGAACATCGTGTAGCAGCTCGCCTCTTCCGGCACCTGCTTCGAGCAATATCACTTCACGAGGTTTGGATAAACGTTTCCAGTTAATCTCCACCCATGTACCGACTGCTTTACCGAATTCTTTGCTCATCATAGGAGCGGTTATGAAATCGGCTCCTAATTTTGCGTGCCGATAGTATCCGAATTGAGTATCGGTTAGGCAATGTGCCATAAAGTCTTCGGTAGTTATTGCGCCGAATCGAGCTATTTTATCGAATAGAGCGGCGCGACATTTTTCTGCGTATTGATTTTCCTGCTTTTGTTTCATTGATTTTCATTTAGTT
>JABAAS010000083.1 GCA_014238625.1 Alphaproteobacteria bacterium
TAGAGGGGCAGTCGAAGTCTTACGGAGTCAACATGGTGATTGGCGAGAGCACGGCAGCGATGTTGCAACAGCGTTTCGCTATCGTCGAGCTAGACAGAATTGCGGTGAAGGGTAAAAAAGATGCCGTTACTATTTACACGGTTTTAGGGGATGCCTCTTATGAGTATTGGGATAAGGTTGTCGATCTCTTACCGCATCACGAGAATTTTTTAGATAACTATCGTAGGCAGAAATGGAACTCTGCTGAGAAGCTAGCAAAAAGCGGTGCTAGCTTTGCGCCATTGAAGCAGCTCTACAATATGTACCTGGATCGCATTAATGAATATCGTTCTTCTCCTCCTATCCGCGATTGGGATGGAGTTTATCGTGCGTTGAGCAAGTAGGAATCGTATTGTGGCAGACCAGAGCAGACCAAACGGAACAGATGATCAGAATGCCTTTGCGCATTTAGTAGGTCGTATAGGCAAGCCGCCGCCATTCTCGGAGGATTGGTTTCAAGAGCTTTTAAAATCTACCGATGGCATTCGCCGTCGAGCAGTTTACTACTCGTGCTTTGTCAATTTGACAGCCATAGCGGCACCTATTTTCACTTTGCAAGTTTATGACCGCGTTATTTTCCATGCTGGACTGCAAACTTTGAAGGCATTGGTTATCGGTATATTACTCGTATTATTTTTTGATTTTTTAATGCGCAAGGCACGCGCTAATCTTTTTCGCGCTGTTTCCTTGCGCAATGATGTTCTGGTGGGGCATAAGATGTTTCGCCATGCGATGAACCTGCCTTTGCGCGAGCTAGAACGCCGCCCTACAGGACAATGGATAGCATTTTTTAACGATTTAGCGGCCGTGCGTAACCGCATGGGTGGTCCGATGGCTGCCCAGTTTATCGATGTGCCATTCTCGTTACTTTTCTTGTTAGTCATTTTTTTCATTGCGACTCCGATCTCGTGGATTCCTGTTGTTTCTGGCGTGCTATTTTTGATTTTGATTTGGCGAGCGGATGTTAGCGTTGCGGCGCGAGTCTCCAAGGAGCAAGAGCAGATAGTCAATCGCAACGGTCTTTTGAACGAGTTGTTGCACGCACGCACGACGGTTAAATCTCTTTCTTTGGCTTTGCCTTCCGAGGCGCGTTGGGCAGAGACGCAAGGCTCTTTGATAGAAGAGTCGGTTTTACGCGGAGCTAGCTATGATCACTACCAAACTTTGAGCTATACGATGACGCAGCTCACGACAGTTATGATGACGAGTGTCGGCGCTTTAGCGATCGTCAATCAATCGATGACGATGGGCGCATTGATAGCCGCGAATATGCTTGGTGGCAGGATGATTGCGAATTTGGGGCAAACTCTGAATTACTGGCGCGGGTACCAGACTTATGTTTCCTCGAAGAAGCGTTTGAGCAACGTTTTTGGTATTGAGACGGAGAAGGTGCGCTCCGAGGTTGCGCAGGAGGCTCCGCAAGGTTTGATTACCTTTTCTGATCTTACGTTTCGTTACGAGGAGCGCGCGCCTCTGGCGTTGGAGGATGCGAGCGGTAGTATAGGTCCTGGTGGGTTCTATGTATTGGTCGGCGCGAACGGCAGCGGCAAGAGTACGCTCATGAAACTACTACGCGGTTTATACTACCCCGAAAAAGGCGTGGTTATGATCGACGAGCGAGACATTCGCCAATTCACTAATCAAGAGATCGCTCGTTGGATTGGCTATATGCCACAGGATTGCACCTTATTTAGTGGCACCTTACACTATAACATCGTCTTTGGCGCCGAGCGCTACGACGACAAGTCGATTTTGGATGCGACAAAGTATGCGAATTGTCACCATATCATTACGAAGTTTCCGAACGGTTACGAGACTGTTGTTGGCGAGGGCGGCTCGAATATCTCGCCTGGCTTGCGTCAAAAGATTTGTCTTGCTCGCTTGTATTTGCGCGAGCCTAACATGATTTTTCTAGATGAACCAACGAACCATTTAGATCAACAAGGAGTTACGGATTTAGCAAATTCTTTGAAACTTCTTGCAGCCAAGCGAACCGTTTTGGTTATCTCGCATAATCCTGCTTTGCTACAGCAGGCGGACTATATCATCGTGATGGAGGAGGGGCATGTTCGTCAGATAGCACCAAAGGATGTTATAGCGAAGCAAGCAGCAGAGCGTAGTAAGAAAGCTAAGCAGCAACAGCTCGACGCTCCGCAAGATAAAAGTTCCTAATAGAATATAGAGGTTTGTTTTATGCCGTTAGAATTTATTGCTCACGATGGAGGAAGTGGTGACGAAGATATCAACCCTCTGGAGCGATTGCTCAGCAAGTATCGTTGGTTGGAGCGCAACCGCTTGGCGTTTTTGTCGACGACATTTTTCTTGGTCTTCTTCGTTTGGGCTTGCTTTGCTAAGCTAGAGAAATTTTCTACTCTGCCGGGAAGCGTTATACCGCAAGAAAAAACTCAGATCATCCAGCATTTGGAAGGAGGCATTATCGAGGATATTCTGGTCAACATAGGTGATCAGGTAGAAAAAGGTGATATCTTATTTAAGATGGATTTGGCTGGTAGCCAGCGCGAAGAGCAGCTACAAGCTGAACTAGATGGTTATGTATTGCGCAAGTCTCGAATCGATGCTGAGATAAGTGGCGAGGCTTTGTCTCTGCCTGAGGAGGAGGCTCAACGTCGTCCAGAAATAGCGGCAGCAGAGCGCGGGGCGTATTTCTCCGCTCGTAATCAGCTCGATAGTCGTTTGCAAATTCTCGACGCGCAGATAGAACAAGATCGCCGCAAGATAAGTGAGAATGAGGCTCGGCGTAACACATTCACTAATGACCTAGAGATTCAGCAAGAAACAGCTAATGTTAAAGAAGAACTTTACAAACAAGGATTGAGTGCGCGTGTTGAGTATCTACAGGCAAAGGCTCGTGTCGAACAAATAGAGGGACGCCTAAAGGAGCTGGAGGAGGTTATCTTGGCATCAAGGTCTGCGTTGGTTCAGGTTGAGGCGCGGCGCGAGGAAGTATTACGCGAATATCAGCGTAGCTTGTCGCGCGAAAAGCTTTCTGCCGACAATTTGCTGGCGCAAACCCGTATCGAGTATTTGCGCGCGAAGGAGGCGTCTGATCGTAAGGAGGTTGTTGCTCCGTTGCGCGGCATCGTTAAGCAGATATATTTCAATACAATCGGCGGAGTCGTTCGACCGGGCGACCCTGTCATGGAAATAGTTCCGTCAGGCGAAAACCTAGTTATCGAGGGTCGCCTGCCACCACACGAACGAGGCTTTGTACGCGTTGATCAGGATGCCATTGTTAAGATTACAGCTTACGATTTCCTTCTCTACGGCGGTTTAGTTGGTAAAGTCGAACAGATTTCTGCCGATACCCTTCCCGCACCGGACGGCTCGACTTACTTTCGCGTCGTCATCAAGACGGATAGGAATTATGTTGGCAGTCAACCAGGCTTGCTACCGATTTCCCCAGGCATGGAGGTTACCGCCGATATACATACAGACGATCGTACGGTGATCTCATATATGATGCGTCCTGTTTTTCGCCTGAAGCATAGTGCTTTTCGTGAATGATTATGCTTCTGGCGTAACGAATTTTACGCAAGACGAACTTTATCTATAGAAGTTTTACCAACGCTTCCAATCCCTTGCGGTAGTTAGGGTATAGTAGACTCAAGCTTAGTTGCTCTTTCATAAGCTTGTTGCTCGCGCGCTTATGCTCGCGGTGAAAGTCTAAAGCCATTTTAGAAGATAGCTTATCTTTTTGCGCTTGCTCGAGTGTAACAAACTCTGGCGCTTTGCATTCGAGTAGCTTTGCGGCGTATAGCATAACCTCGTGAGCTGGCGCAGGCTGGTCGTCGCAGATATTGAATACACCATCCAGCTGCAGTTCGAGTAGGCGTGCCATTGCAGCGACTAGGTCATCGAGATGGATACGGTTGAAAATCTTGTCGCTGCGTATAAATGGTTTTGACGCAGTAGCGTCCATTGCAGAGCTGCTCCTGATGCGCTCTAGAGCATTTCGTCCTCTTCCGTATATGCCGCCTATCCGTAAAATAGATAACTTTGCATTTTGCGCTTTAGCCTGCTGTTGCCATAGTTTTTCTGCTTTCAGCCGTCTTGTTCCATGTTCGCTCAATGGTAAATGCGGTTCTGTATCCTCATAAACCCAGGCACCATTATGGTCGCCATAGACAGAAAGGCTAGAGCAATAACAAAGGTATGGCACAAGCCTGATCGCCTCTGAGTAGCGCGCGAGCACTGGCTCTCCTTGCTCGGATGGCGGGACGCTACTAATGAGGTGTGTAGTTTTTGCCAACGCCTCGCTTATTCGCTTTTCTTCCTCGAAACCAAAGCATTTTATGTCCTCACACTTTTTGCTTGTTGTTCCGCTTACGACGAATCCTATTTTTTGCGCGTAGCGTGCGAGAGGCAACACACTATATCCTAATCCAAAGCAGAATAGAGTTGGCATGTGTCTAGAGGAGGGCGGGTTGTTGTTTTAGTCTTCCGTTAAGGCTTTGTTGCAGATTATTTTTACTTACTTATTTTTAAGTTTGCTTATTTTTGCCTATTTATTTTTGCCTATTTATATTATTTGCCGATTGCGCGTAAAAATTCATTTTGCAAAGCACGGTCGTCTTTACTTGCGAATGCGCCGCTATATCGACTTGTTACCATTTTAACTTTAGCTTGTTGTACGCCGCGAGTAGTCATGCAGTGGTGCGTTGCTTCGATGAAGACTGCGGTTCCGCGTGGTTTTAAAGCTGCCACTAGGGCACTAGAGATTTGCGCTGTTAGTTTTTCTTGTATCTGCAACCTTCGAGTGTACATTTCGGTTAGTCGCACTAGCTTTGATATTCCGACGATTCGCTTGTTCGGCAGGTATGCGATATGCACGATTCCTGTTATTGGCGCCATGTGATGTTCGCAGTGCGATGCGAATGCGATATCACGCAACAAGACTATATCGTTATAGTTTTCTACTTCTTGGAAGAATCTAGTTAGGTAGTCTTCGGGATTTTCTCTGTAGCCTTTGTAGTATTCTTTGAACGCTTGGACTACTCGAGCTGGTGTATCGAT
>JABAAS010000084.1 GCA_014238625.1 Alphaproteobacteria bacterium
TCACGGCTTGCGGCAGCCCGTTATGTGCACAAGAGCGCGTGAGGAAGCCGGCTTTTTGCCACTGCGTTTCTAGCCCACGAGCGCGCTCCTCGCTTTTACAATCGAGCATCACGAAGTTAGCCTGCGATGGCAGTGGAGCGAGTCCTTTCCTTTCAGCGAATTGAGTAAATTTTGTTCGAAGTTCCGAGTTTTTTTTGCGAGAGAACTCGACATGCTTTTGATCATTTATTGCGCCGAGAGCTGCTGCTATGGCTATGGAGTTGACACTGAAAGGCATGCGTAATTTCTTTAGAGCTTCGATGATATGAGGAGCTGCGAGAGCCCATCCTATTCGCAAAGCAGCGAGTCCATATATTTTAGAGAAGGTTCTTATCATGACGACTCGCCCAAAATTTTTATGATTTTGGTCTTGAATTGCGGCCCATTTCATTCCGCTATCGTAATGACTATCGTCGACGTATTCTGCATAAGCAGCATCCAACACGAGCAAAACCCACGGCGGCAGTGCATTTAGGAGCTTTTCTATAGTTTCTTGAGTTTCACATTTTCCGGTTGGATTATCCGGGTTAGCAACGAAAAAAACTTTTGTCCTTTCGTCGCACATCTCCCCCAACCCGTTGATATCTAACGAAAATAATGGTTTGGAGCGTTTTACTTCGCGCACTTCTGCCCCGGTTGCGCGTATGGCTAAGTTATAGATGGGGAAGCTGTTGCTGCACACTAGAGCGTTGTCTCCACTGGCAATTGCCACATGTGTTAATAGTGAGATCAGCTCGTCCGAGCCGTTAGCAAGCAGTAGTTGGTCTGCCATAAGTGTATGTTTTTCTGCTACTAACCTGCCTTCTGTTTTTAGAGTATTAGTGCAAATTTTAGCGATAGCCTCTAATAGGATTTTTTCCTGCTCTGTTTCTGGGTATCGATGTAGAGTTTGCCTAGCAAGAGAGAGTTGGATCGCCTCGATAGAGCCTTGTCCAGTTCCGTATGGATTTTCGTTTGCGGACAAGATTGCTTGTAAGTTTCTATCTTTTGCTTGGGCGAGATGATGGCTACCAGCGATGTATCGTGGTAGGGTATCTATGTGCTTGAGCAGTGTCGGTCTATTTACAACGCGACTCATGATATTCTGTATCAGTCGAGCTTGGGTTCGTTGTCTATCAGCCAATCGTCATGTGTAGAGCCGATGTGACGAGTTTCTCCTAGATTTTTCAAGGTATCTATGATGGATGCGCTAGAGCGTTTGTTACTTTGCCGACATTCTATTAGTAGCATATTATCGTGTCTTGCGAGTAAGAGCAAGCAGTCTGCTGGCAGTGCTGTGAGTTCGCGACAACGAGCCTCATTGGGTATCGGGTCTTTTTCGGGAATTCTTACAATAAAATATTTTGTGCAAGCTTCCTCGTCTATGAACGAGTTTGGTATTCGAGCGAGTAGTAAGACTCGCGTACGGCATGTATTATTAGATTGTTCCTTGCGAGTATTCTCTTTAATGCTTTCTTGGATAATTGGCATTGCTTGTAAGATGCGCGGTGCGTGTGTTGAGAATAGAAAGCACCACCAGGGGTATTGGGCTTGAGGACTTTCGCTAGCTCGTGCGGTAGTGTTTTCTGTTGTCTCGTTAACAGAGTTGAGGCTAACGAGCGCAAAGGCTTGAGGCTCTTGTGATAATACTGCGACTACTTCTGCTTCGGTATTTTGCGGTAACAATCGCACTTGCGGGGTGAAACAAGCGCCGCGACAAGTAGCGCATAACAGGTCAGAGTGTAAGTAAGCGATGGCGTATGGGTTTTGCTTGAAAGCAGTCGCGCTCATGAGCAACCGCCAGAGACGCAGTATTAGTGCTGGTGGTATGGCATTTTTTTGCTCTGTTTTGGCATTTGTTTTGGCGAGGATTCGTTGGATTATTTTGTTCTCACGCTGCGGGCGTAATGCTGGCAAAGAGCTAGACGATATAGCGGTTTGTGCCATAGAACCTTCGGATAGTTTGTTCCTAGCGAGTTTGCTTGCTACGGAGAACCGCTTGACCAACAAGTCGTATAGCTGATCGTCGATTTCATCGATTTGTGCACGGATTGCTTCAAGAGAAGAGATTTCATCCTCCTCAGTTTTGTTTTTCATAATGCACCGTAAGCCTGCTTGGGGGACCGATTTTTGTTCTGTTTGGTTTTTGTAAAATCTGTCACATAGGATACAAGATTTGCTAGCACGATTTCTAGGCGTGTGCGTAAATCTGTGGCACTAGGCTGCAGGCAGCCTTTGTCCTCGTCTAAGTATAGTGCGCGGTTGACTTCAATCTGCAAGGCCTCACGCCCAGCTTGTTTGTTTGCGTATGCCGAGATCAGATAGTCTCCTCGATATGGATTATTGACTGCGACGGAGAATCCTTCGCGTTCGAAGGTTTGCATTAAGAACATTTGTAGAGACTTGGAGCAGCTTTCTCCGTTTCGGTCGCCGAGAACGATGTCTGCACCGCCAACTCCTACAGCGGCCGATGGCATAGAGTGGCAATTAATATGAAAGACGCAACCGAATTCACCTTGCAAGCGGTCGTAGAGATTTTTTAGAGCGCTTTGATAAGGTCGCCAGTAATTTTCGATACGCAAACGGACTTCCTCGCCAGATAATAGACGATCGTATAGGGCAAGATTGGGAGGACAAAAACGCCAAATCAAGCCATAGCCTTGTCGGTTTTTTTCACTGATGCAGAGTGGTTCTGTCCAATTTTCATGCTCGAACAATTCTGGGTCAAGATCGTTGCTTGCTCTATTAGGGTCTATGTAGCTGCGAGGGAAATGAGCTTGCAGGAAATATGCACCGTAATTAGTAGTGTTTGCGAATAACCAATCGAGGTATCGATCTTCGCCTCGCGCCAATATAGCGTTTGGCAAGACGCTGTTAAAATCTTGAGGATAGTTTCGTCCGCTATGCGGCGAATCCAAAATCAGTGGCAAGGCTATTTTTGGAGGAGGAGCTGCGAGCGTTAGTACAGAGGGAATATGTAGCATGGAGTTTTAGTAATTGTGATGTAATTGCAAAACATTATTACGAAACAATTGTAGGTTAGAGCAGAATGTTTTTAGCTACAAGGCTTGAAACTATGAATTGATTTATTAATTGTTGTCTATCATTGATCGTTCTTGTATGGTGTATGGCGAAACTTGGATAGCTGTACGAGAAGAGATAATAAATGTCAAACATTACTAAACGCCTTGATTCTATGGGTATATCATTGCCCGACTTGCCAGCCCCTGCTGCCAATTATCTACCGTATGTAGCACATAATGGTTTGCTGTTTGTATCTGGTCAACTGCCGTTCGAGGATGGCGAGATAGCGGTTGTCGGGAAACTAGGCGATACTGTTTCTTTAGAGGAAGGCATTCGAGCAGCGAGGCTCTGTGCGATTAACATACTTGCTGCTACTGGGCATGCTTTTGATGGGGATTTTGAGCGTATAGTGCGTTTAGTAAGGATCGGAGGTTTTGTTTCTAGCACGCCCAGCTTCACGAAGCAGCCTCTAGTAATAAATGGTGCTTCTGATTTTCTCTGCGAGGTTTTGGGTGATCGTGGTAAGCATTCGCGCGTTGCAGTTGGAGTTCCTGTGTTACCACGAGATGTAGCTGTAGAGATAGACGCGCTTTTTGCCTACTCCTAGCGTTTATAAAGCATGGATGCTACTTATTGTATAATGAGGTTTTAGTTTTACACGCAGACTTTGCCAGCTTGTTTTGTCCCATCCTTTAACTTCTTTATCTTCTCTTTCGGCGTTTAGGTCTCGTGCGAGCGCAGATGGGCAGGTAGAGGGTGTGGGGCTAGAGCCTACTATGCGTGGTATAGCTTTGTCTTTTCCTTGTCCGCGTTATTGTGGCGACTTTGCCATTCATATTAGTAGAGATGGACAATGGTTTTATCGAGGCTCGCAGATTGGGCGCAAGTCATTATGCAAGCTTTTTGCCTCTGTTTTGCACTGCGATAGTGATGGAGAGTACTGGCTTATAACGCCGGCGGAGCGCGGTAGAATAACGGTTGAGCTAGCTCCTTTTTTTGTGTCAGATTTCACCTACGACGATAGTTTATTGCGTTTGAAGACGACTCTTGATGAGTGGTTTACCGTTGATAGGGATCATCCGATTTTTATGGAAAGGCGCTGTCCTCGCGCTTCAAATTTTTCAGGGAGATGCGCCAGTAATTCGTCGGAGCTTTTACCTTATCTGAGCTTGGGTGAGAAGAAACTTGATGCTTTGATTTCTCGCAATGTTTTTTACGCGCTTGCCGAACATGCCGAATGCGACGAGGAAGAGTCTGGTCTTTTTTTTATCCGTAGTGGTAGCGAGCGTTTTGCACTAAATTCCTCGTCTTTTTCGCAGTCTTGCGTTTCTTCTTTATAATTGCTGTGCTTGAGGAACCAATATCGTTTGAGCTAAAGCAAGCACAATTTCTGCGGCATTCATTTTATCGCGAGGTTATTTCTTCATTAGAATCTTCAGGCGATAGGGATGCTGTTCAAGTGCGTTTTGTTGGAGGAGCTGTGCGCAACGCTTTGCTAGGACTACCGAGCAAGGATGTAGACCTAGCAACGAATCTTGAGCCAGCAGAGGTTGTAACAAGACTGGAAGCTAGAGGCTTTCGGGTACTGCCTACGGGTTTATCGCATGGTACTGTTAGAGTTCTAGGGAAAAAGCCATCGGCGAGAGGAGTAAAGAGCCAAGGCGACGAGGCAGTTTCGTGCGAGGTTACGACATTGCGTTGCGATATAACAACCGATGGTCGCCATGCACAAGTAGCATTTACTGATGACTGGCGAGTAGATGCCTCACGACGAGATTTCACTATCAACGCGCTTTATGTTGATTCTGCGGGTAATGGCTATGATTATGTGGGAGGAGTAGCGGATTTAAAGGCGCGTCGTCTACGTTTTATCGGTCTTCCATCCGAGCGCATAGCAGAGGATTACTTGCGTATTTTACGACTTTTCCGTTTTCGCGCTCAATACCCTGATCTTGTTCCAGATCATCGAGATTTAGTCGCTTGTGCTGAGGGTTGTGCTGGTATTTCTCGCCTTTCGGGCGAG
>JABAAS010000085.1 GCA_014238625.1 Alphaproteobacteria bacterium
GTGGAAATTATTACGCGCATTTCCTTTATGCGCATTTCCTTTATGCGCGTTTTTCTGCCCTAGCTTTTTACTAGTTTTGCCGTATTGCTCTAGCTCTAGCTCGCGTCCCTCGCATAGCACAATCTTATGTTCCTCTAACGAGCCGCCTCGGATAGAGAGCGCAAACATAGCGCGAATCCGTGCATCGCCCTGCCTATGAGAAAACCATAGGCTCGAGCTAGTATTAACCTTATTTTTATCTTTATCCCTATTTTTGCAAGCCTCCTCCTCCATTGCCGAGCCTTTTGGCGACTCCTTTGTGCTAGCTTTTTTTAAATTAATGCTTCGGTAGTCGCACGCCGCATGCAATGGCAGGCTTTGCACTCGCGAGCTTAGCGTCTCAAGGAAAGGCAGGAAATTATCGCGTTTAAGTCCGTCCTTATAAAGCTCTCGCAAAGCGAAGTTAGAGGTGGCAACAAGCACAACGCCACGCTCTAGCAAAGCCTCGAATAATCGTCCTAACAGCATGGCATCGACTATGTCCTCAACGATGAACTCGTCGAAGCAAAGCAACCTGCTACTTCTAGCTACTCGCCGCGCAAGTCGCTTTATCGGGTCGCGTACCTTATGACGATTGAGCTGAGCTATCGCCGCATGCATCTCTTCCATAAAGGTCAGAAAATGTATACGCCTGCGCGTGAGCCCGTCTAAGCTCGCGCTCGATTCGAGCGAGCGCAGGAATAACTCCATCAGCATAGACTTGCCGCCACCAGGCGCACCCCAAAGATACAAGCCTTGAGGGTATAGTCCTCGCGTGCGCCTCTTCGATAATAACCCTAATAATAACCTTAATAATAACCTTAGCAGCCTTTCTGGCAGGCTCTTTTTGCCGAAATTCGCAAGTAATAGCTCGCGTAAATCATCGAGTGCCATCGCAGCTCTCCTTTGCGCCAAATCATCCTCTAGCGCGCCGTTAGCCACTAGTCTATCAAGCGCCGCAAGGACGCTGCTGTTGTTGCTATCTAGGCTAGTAGCTGCGCTAATAGGTAGGCCGATAGATTGGAGGCGCGATTTAGAAGAAGGGGTCGCGGACAACTATCACATCCTCACGCTCAGGGCTCGTCGAAAGCAGCGAGACGGGTTGACGGATTAACTCCTCTATCCGCCTAACATACTTTATCGCTTGTGCCGGTAAGTCCGCCCAAGAGCGTGCGCCACGAGTAGAGGCTCGCCAACCAGGCATGGTCTCGAAGATCGGCTCTATGCGCGCTTGCAAAAAAGGGTGCGGTGGTAAGTGCGTCCAACGCTCGCCATCTATCAGATAGCCTACGCAAATGTCTATCTCCGCAAAGCTGTCCAGAACATCCATCTTCGTCAAGGCAATGCCATCTATTCCCGCTATGATGCCAGATTGACGCACTAAAACTGCGTCAAACCAGCCGCAACGGCGTTTGCGGTTGGTAACAGTGCCAAACTCGTTGCCAAGTTTGCCTAGACGCTCCCCAATCTCGTTATCTTGCTCGCTAGGAAAAGGTCCTAAACCTACGCGAGTAGTGTAAGCCTTCGTGATGCCAAGTACAAAACCTACGCGCCGAGTAGCAATGCCGCTAGAGCAAGCAGCCTCCGCTGGCACAGTGCGCGAAGAAGTAACATAGGGAAATGTGCCGTGGTCAAGGTCAAGATGCACGCCTTGCGCACCTTCAAAAAGAATTTGCGCATGACGTCTGCCCTCAAATAATCGCCAAACCGGTTGCGCAAAAGGCAGTATGCGGCTAGCCGATTCTTCTAATGAAGTTAGCATCTCTTGCAGGCTCGGCGGTTTGTCTGGCGAATCAGAAAAAAGCGGCGCGTGGTGATCCAAAAGAGACGTTAGCCTCGTGCGTAGGTAAGACTTATCCGCAAGGTCGCAGACGCGCAAAGCCCGCCGCGCCGCGCGATCCGCGTAAGCTGGACCAATGCCTCGTAGTGTCGTGCCGATACCACCGCGCAATACCTGCTCCTGACGTTTGTCCATGTAGCGATGAATAGGCAGAATCAGAGAGGCGTTCTCCGCTATAACTAAATTGTCTGGCGAAATTTCAACACCGCGCTCTTGTAGCTCGTCTATCTCTTTTAGTAACGCTTGCGGATCGATGACAACGCCGCTGGCAATAACCGCAAGCTTGTTCTTGCGCAATATCCCCGATGGCAACAAGCTTAGCTTGTAAGTCTCGCCATCTATTACCAGCGTATGCCCCGCGTTATGTCCACCTTGAAAGCGTACGATGATGTCCGCGCGCTCGGAAAGCCAATCGACAACCTTGCCCTTGCCCTCGTCACCCCACTGCGTGCCGATAACCGTAACGCTACTCATTCTTTTAAAGGCTTGCTAAAGGCTTTAGTGTGTTGCCGATCAAAAGCGCTTGGCAGTCGTTTTGCTCGGCAGCTGTTCTCAATTGCGCAATGTCGCATTCTTCTAACGCTTGCACTACCACCGCTCCAGCCGCTCTATGCTCCTCTACGCTTTGCCTAGTTGCGTTATGCTCCGCATAAATGCGTCTCGCGCGAGGCGGACTCTTGACCATCTCCGAGAGAGAATCTAGGTAAAAAGAGCAACCGATTGCAGATTCTTGGTCGAATGGCGAGCGGTAGACGCCTCCGCGTCCAAGCGCACCGCGCGTATCGCGACAAAGTAAAGTAAAGGCAAAGGTCTCGTGATACGAAAAACCTCGATTCTCTATAGGATCAAGCGTAAGCCTGATAGAGCTTGGCAACTCTAGCTGCTGTAAAGTTTGCTCTAGCCTATGCCAAAGCGGCTCTAGCTTGCGCAAAATCCGCTGCTGCTGGCTAATCTTTTGTAAAGCCTTTAGGCTCGAGCGAGCCTCACCTCGATGTTCCAGCAACGATTGGCAGGCAGTTACCAGCTCGTCTTTGCCAATCTCCTCTAGTTTGTCCTTGCTGCGTCTTGTGAAACTATCTAACAGGCTCGTTCGTTGGTGAGCATCCAATCCTTCTCCCTCGCACAGTAATTGCGCAAGGTTGGGGGTCGCTATCTCGATGGTAGGCTCCGCAACCTCGCAATTTATCAAAGCCTGCGCCGCCAGCGTGAGAATCTCAGCGTCCGCCTGTGGAGAGTCTATGCCGAAAATCTCACAGCCCAGTTGCGAAAACTGGCGGTGCGGCTTCGCAGCCGTCGTGCAGGTGCGAAGGCTGGTGCCAGCGTAACATAAACGCAATGGGCGGGCAGAAGTGCTGAGACGGCTCGAGGCAATCCTAGCAGCCTGCATCGTCATGTCGCACCTTATCGCCATCATACGCTGCGTCGGCGCATCAACTACACGAAAGCAATGTCCATTGCGGAAGTCCGAAGGGCTCTGCGCTAGAAGAGACTCCTCATACTCTACTAAAGAGGGCGCAATGCGACGGTAGCCGAAGCTCGAAAATAACGATAATAGAGCTTGCTCAAGTGCCTGCTCGCGCTCAACTTCTGTATATAGCAGGTCGTAAAAACCTTCTGGCAGCAATGGGGCGAGCACGCGCTCGATCACAATGAACGAAGGTTATCGCCAGAAACCGCATACCTAGATATGCGCTCCGTCAAGGGGGAGGTCGTCAAAAGTGCCTCAACAATAAACGACAATACTAGTGAAATATCCGCTTCAGAAACAGAAGTCGAGAGGTCATGCTCATAAACAAGGCAAATCATTTGGCGTGGCGTGATGTAAAAGCGCGCCGAAGAACGCTGCTCGATAGATTCTGCGTTTGCCTCTTCAATCATCGCTATCGTCTTCTGTCTACGAAGGCTGCCAGATTCAACAGAGTAGGCAACATAGCCGATAAAACCAAAAAGACGTAAAGCAGTCTCGCTACGCTGCTCTAAAATATAGCTGGCTCTATTGTGGAAAAAACCAAACAAGCTACTCCGTTTCCAAATTATTTGTCCGTAAGTGTTCGCACGCACAGATTGTAAAACCGAAAAAATACTACCAGTCGAGCGAGTCGTAGAGTTGGTCGTTAGCGGGGAGGTAGGGGGGATGAGAGTGCTCATAACGCTATTATTTTAATCTTCCTCGTCTCATAGATGTCGTTTATAGCTATCTTCTTATAACATGCTTTGAGGCTCGATAGTCCATCGCATGCTTTGTAAATTATATTTGAAAACCTATTGTAAAAGTGGCGCGAGACGTCGCTCAAGGGTTTTGATTTCGTTAGCGTCTATGCTCGTAGACGCCTTCGCTTGCTCTAGTTGCCATTTGATGCGTAGCTTGTCTAGCTCGTCGAGGGGAGAGGCTAGTAAAATCGCGATGCTGTTAGCCAGCCAAAACTTTTCGCCCGAGAGCGAAGGGTGGAGCTCTTCTGCCTGCTCTAGTGTTGCGCGAGCTGCCGCTTTATCTCCTAAAACTCTTTGCGCGCGCGCAAGACGCAACCATTCTTGCGGCTCGCCACCGCTCGTCTGTAGTCGTTGCGAGAGAGAGGCTACCATCGCTTGGATGCGCAACTCGCGCTCGGCTGGCGAGAGGGCCGCAAAAGCTTGCTGCGCCTCGCGGCTCAGAGCATTGCTATCTATATCGTCTCGCACAAAGCCGTTTTCGCCAGACTCTTGTCTAGTGGCAGCTCGGCGGGCGTTAGCTGCTGCTAAAGGATTGTCAACAAGCCACAACTGACCGAGATTGGCGTAGATCGCAAAAGAAGTGCCAGGGAAAAATATACATAAGCTGACAAGTAGCCAGCCGCTAACGCGAGGGCGCGAGAAATAAATCACTCCGAGTAGCAAGATATTTGCACAGAGGATGAATAGTAGCAAAAATGTCATGCCAGCATAAAATTCTTGGCGCGCGGGGGTATCTCGCTAGGTGTATCTCTGGGGGTTGGCAATAAAAGGGTTAGCTGCTCGCTATCTATGTATCTCTACTAGTATCACCGACCAGCCCTCCATGACCAGCCTTCCATGACCAGCTCTCCATTCGCCAATTATTATACAAGGTTATTGCTATTATATAGAGC
>JABAAS010000086.1 GCA_014238625.1 Alphaproteobacteria bacterium
GTAGTGGACGGAAATTCATGCTATCATCCTCCTGATTAATTTATCTAGTAGTATTGTTTATTATTGTTTTGCGCAAGACGCGCGTATAAAGAGTAATCTCCTGCTTGCACCCCCGGACTGCACCCCCCAGACCGCACCCCTTAGGTGATTCCTCTCTTCGTTAACTATATGGGTTGCGAGTTATGTTTAGTCAAGTGTGTTTAGGAAAATTATTTACGAATATATTTTATGATTAGTTCATCTCAGCAACAGAGTTCCAGCATTTCTTCCGATGCGAGCTTTGGCGAGCATATATTAGCTTTCGACTTCAGCTCATCTCGAGGCTCTTTGTGCTTGTGGCGAGGGACGAGCTTACGCGCGAGCAGGCGTGCTTTGTCTTTTGAGCTGAGTGCCAAAGCCGAGATTTTACCTGGATTGATCGACACTATGCTACGAGGTTGTTCGGTGAGTTATGATGATTTACGCGCGATATGCTTTGTGCGCGGTCCTGGCAGCTATACTGGGCTGCGCGCGAGTTTAGCTGTAGCGAGGGGATTGCGTCTCGCGCACCGCCGCCCTCCTCCCGCCCTTGCTATGTATAGCTTGACGAGCTTTGAGGCTGCGCTACTGACGATGCGGGCACGAAATATGGAGAGGGGGGAGAGTGATGCACGAGGCGTGTTGGCTCTAGCTCTGGTTGAAAGTTTTCACGATAGTTGGTATGCGCAGGCTTTTCACGCTAATCAACCATTAGGCAAACCTTTGAGCAAACCGCAATCACTCGATGATGAGGAGCTAGCAGGGATGGTAGCGGGACTACTCGCGAGAGGAGAGAAATTATTTTTATGCGGAGCTGCGGCAGGCAGAGCTGCAAAGATGCTAGAGGATTCGGACTTGCGGAGAAAATCGGAAACAAAGTTAAATAATTGGCTGGTAAGGGATGGCGAGAGCCGAGCCGAAGATTTTTCTCGAGAGCTAGTGGCATGGCGCGCCGAACAAGGCTTCTCCAAACGCGCAAACTCCAAACGCGCAAGCTCCAAACGCGCAAAGTCGCAACGAGGACTAATAAAGTATGCTAGTGGCGCCAAAGCCCTGCTCCCCCTATACATCGGTTGCGGAGTTTAGCTCCTTTTTATTTTAAACCCCAATCGACGACCCATGCTAGCGCGCCTGTCGTTTTTTCCAGTCATAGAGACGTTTCTCCTCGCCTCGCCACAAGCGTACGATGTTCTCCTTATGTCGAAAAATAACGATAGCAACGCCCAAGGCTAAACCCCAAGCAATGGGCTTTCCTACCCAAAAGATAGTCGCGAAAAGAACGAGCAAGCCAGCACTCAGTGATGCTGCGGAGGAATAGCCGAGAAACAAAAAGACTCCAACCCACAGCAATAAAGCCCAAGCGAGTAGACCAGGTAGTAAAACGAACAATAAGCCGGCAGCACTTGCAACCCCCTTGCCACCTCGCAAACCCCTGCTCCAAATCGGAAAACAATGACCGCATAAGCAACCCACTAGGGCAACGGCTAGAGAGAGCGAAATAAAGTAATCGCCACCCTTAAGCAAGTATTGAGCTAGCTGCTCGACCAACAGCAACGCCAGTACCGCCTTGCTAAAGTCGAGGACTAACACAATGGCTGCTGCCAGCGGCCCGACCGAGCGCAACACATTAGTAGCCCCCGTTCCGCCAGAGCCAACCTCGGTTAGCTTCTTGCCAGCCAACTTTTTGCTACCTAGTTTTTTGCTACTGAAGAATCTCCCTAAGCCTCCTTGCGCGAGCAAAGGACCAGAGGGGAATAACCCGCAAATATAGGCGCACAAAAACACAACGACTAAAAATCCAAAGTCGACGAAAGACATCCCGCAACCACCTCTCTACTAACTAGCTAGTTATACTCCTCACCCCGCCCCATTAGCGCCTTGCTCTGCCTCGCGGTCAAAGATCAACCTACCATCGACGAAAGTCTTCATGACCAACCCCCTCACCTCTAATTCTTGGAAAGGAGTATTTTTAGACTTACTGCGCATGCGCTCCTCCTCTATCTTCCAAGTTTTGTCTGGATCGCATAGTAATAAGTCAGCTGGCATGCCAAGCTGCAACAACCCGCTCTCGATGCGCAAGATTTTGGCGGGATTGCTTGAGAGCTTGCGGAAAATCTGCGGTAAGGATAAATCCTGCAAATAGGTCACGCTCAAGGCAAAAAGAGTCTCTAAACCTATCATGCCGCAATCAGCTAAAGGCAAAGGCAAACGCTTGGAATCTTGATCTTGCGGCGAATGGTCGCTGGCTATGCAGTCGATAGTATCGTCGAGCAAGCCCTCGATGACGGCTTCTCGGTCTTCCTCGCTGCGCAAAGGCGGAGTTACTTTTGCAAAAGTGCGATAGCCCTTGAGCGCCTCCTCGTTGAGGCAGAAATAATGCGGCGCGGTATCGCAAGAAACATTTAGCCCGTCGCGTTTAGCCGCCCTCACCGCCTCGATGGAAGCCCTAGTAGTTAGATGAGCGAAATGGCAACGCCCGCCGGTGCCACGCAAGAGACGAATATCTCGATCGACGATGATAGCCTCTGCCTCTGGTGGAATTCCGACGAGCCCCAAGCGATCTGCGAGCCTGCCTTGGTTCATATCCCCCCCCTCTGCAAGCGACCTATCCTCAGGGTGCTGAACGACTAGCGCATCTAGCCCGCGCGCGTAGCGAAGCACGCGCGTCATAACCCGAGCGTCTTGTATAGTGCGCTCAGCATCGGTAAAGCCGAGCGCGCCGCTCTCCTTCAACAAACCCATCTCTGATATCTGCTCGCCGCGCAAGCCTTGGGTAGCAGCAGCGTAGCAATATACCTTAGTGCCTTTCTCCTCGCGCCCCCTGCGCGCGACAAACTGTACGACCGAAACATCATCGATAACTGGTTTTGTCGAGGGAAGGCAAACCATAGAGGTTATACCACCCGCCTTGGCAGCAGCAATGCCACTGCTAATAGTCTCCTTATGCTCCTCGCCTGGCTCGCGTAGCTGCACGCGCATATCGACGATGCCAGGGGCTAGTGCTAGTCCCATAGCATCGATACGCAAAGCCTCGCCATTGGCTCGCTCGCTCGCACCAATGCCTATTGCAGAGATAACTCCGTTCTCAATCAGTAGCGAGCCAGTCTCATCGCTATCGCTCGATGGGTTGATCAAACGCGCGTTTTCGATCAATGTCTGTTCCATAGAAACTCAACGACAAGCTCAATCTGCCAACATTGCGTAAAGTGCTATCGCTATGCTCACCATATTTTTACTTGAGTGCACGAGTTTGGCTAGGAAAATCAATCACCTTATCTTTGTTCGGTTGCTCTAGCTCGCGCGAGCCTTTTAGCCATAACAACTCTAGGCAACTCATACGCACGGCGACGCCAGTTCTGACTTGGTCGTGCACTAGGTTTAGTGCCAGATCATCGGCTAGGTTAGAATCTATCTCGACCCCTCTATTCATCGGCCCAGGATGCATTACCAGCGCGTCTTCTTTTGCGTAAGCTAGTTTCTCTCTGTCTAGCCCATAGAAGTGAAAATACTCTCTTGTCGAGGGTACGAAAATCCCCTGCATGCGCTCGGTTTGCAGGCGTAGCATCATCACGATGTCGCAATCGGTGAGTCCTTCACGCATATCGCTAAACTCCTCTACGCCGTCGTATATTTGCGCTCTGTCTGGTAGTAGAGTAGGAGGTGCTACTATCCGCACTTGCGCTTTCATTTTCTGTAGTAGCAAGATATTAGACCTAGCTACTCGCGAATGCCTTATATCGCCACATATTGCGACTTTCAAGCCCTCTATCTTACCCTTGCGCTGTTGTATAGTTGCGGCGTCCGAGAGTGCTTGAGTTGGATGTTCGTGGAATCCGTCTCCTGCATTTATGACATGGCAGTCTAGTTTCTCGGCGAGCAGTTGCACGGCGCCTGCGTGCGGGTGTCGCACGACCAGCAAGTCTACTGCCATCGCTCGTAGCGTCTGAGCGGTGTCGATCAGCGTTTCTCCTTTACGGATAGAGGAATGAGCGACCGAAATGCTAGTTACCTCAGCGCCTAATCTTTTACCTGCTAGCTCGAACGAGACTCTAGTTCGCGTCGAGTTTTCCATAAACAGATTTATGATGGATAGGTGGCTTAGCGGCTCTATGTTCTTGCGACTTGTTGTCTGAGCCGCGTGCCTAAAGCCTTTGAGGTGGCTACCTACTTTAATATGCTCTGCAGTACGCGTAAGAATCGCATTTATATCGCTGACTTTGAGATCAGCGATACCTAATAGATTTCGCGGCATATAGTTCAAAGAGTCACCCAAAGATCAACCAAGTAGATAGATTCAAGCCCACGGTTGCAGAATCTCTACCGATTGTGGTAGCCGATTCTCTCTGTGCATAAATCATTGTCGCTAAGCAGTCTAATTACAACACTACGCAACCTCTTGCAAGCTTCAATTTTTATAGGCTTCAGTTTTAATTTGTCGATGCGCTTCGCGCACTACTGCGTAGAGCTTTTTGCGAGGGACTCGTCCCTCGCGCTCCCTATTTTAAGAAGTTGTCGTTCTAAAAAAATTTTTATGAGGTTATCTTATGAGATTCTCTTCAAGCTTTCCAAGCAAGCCTGCTGCATTATTGCGCGCAGTCGCGCCTCGCCCACTCCCTCTATGGCCTCTGCGCTTTGTAGCAAGTGCGTACGCGCCAATTCGGAGCAATCTTCGAGGCAATCGTAGCGTTGCATTATGTCTAGCACTTCTTCTACTTGCCGCTCTTGACAAGCCTTATTTGCGAATAGTTGCTTGAGTCTACGCTGTTCTTTTTTGCTTGCTCTAGCTACGCATAGAACTAGGGGGTATGTTATTTTTCCATCGCGTAGATCGTCGCCGCGCTTTTTGCCGAGCGAGCTGCGTTGTGCGACA
>JABAAS010000087.1 GCA_014238625.1 Alphaproteobacteria bacterium
CCCCAAGTGCCATTGCTAACAGACGGTACATTCTCGCATCTATTACGATGCGTCAACTCAACAAGCTGTGGCACTCTTATATCGTCCAAGTTAAAAACATTCGCCTTGCTACCCTTGACAAAAAAACAAATCAAATCATAGTTATTAGTATAATTGCTCTTCCCTTGTGCTAATCGGCTAGGTTGATACCAAACTATCTTCCTTTTCAATTGTAAATAAGGGCGGTAGTCTATAAAATCAATGCAATCGCTCTTGCCGAATAAATATAAAGAGCCTCCAGTTTTTAACTTAGATGAAAATATCTTGATAAGATTTAAATTATACTCCTGAATACCTCCCGCAACACTATCCCAACTATTATTAGTAACTCCATAAGGTCCGTCACAAATAATAAGGTCGATAGAATTATCATCCACAAAGTGTATTAACTCTAGAGCATCGCCTTGTTCTATTATGTTTAAATTAAAGCTCATTATGTAACTAGCTCTCAATTCTATAATCCATCACGCAAATCTCAATATCTTCGCGCAACAAGATTCAAAAGATTGCGTGTCCTTCTCACTCGCAATGTCACGGCGGTAAAAACCATCTCGCCAATTAATACTACTAAGCGCCTCGTAGACGCGCGCGCGCGCCGATGAAAAACTGCTGCCACGAGCGTTGATCGTGAAAACGCGACCGCCACTCGAATGAAATAATTCAACTCCTTCTACTCTACGCAACTCAGTACCAGAGTGGTATAAAGAGGTCTCGCTCGACGACTCAAAATTATCTATATCCCTAATCGCACTGCCAGTCGCATAAGAACTCGGATAGCCCTTCGAACTCGCAACAACCGAAACAGAATGTAAACCCTCGCTGAAATCAAATAAACGAGAACCCAAACCCGACCTACTGCGCAGCGACTCCTCTTCCTTGATACAACCATTCGCCGCAGCTAGAAAAGTCGAAGCTATGTCTCCCTCTAGCAACGGTAGTAAAGTCTGCGCCTCAGGATCGCCAAAACGCGCGTTTACCTCTAATACATTAACTCCGCTCGAGCTAACTAGCAAACCTAGAAATAATACCCCACGATAAGAAGTCGAGCGTTTCTCTATTTGCCGAAGTAAAGGACGCACTATCTCACCGCGTACAGATACCTCCTCTAAACTCCTACGCTCCACAAAAGGAGACGATTTCGCAAATGCTCCCATACCGCCAGTGTTCAATCCCTTGTCTCCGTCTAATGAGCGTTTGTAGTCACGCGCCACTCCCAGAAAACGAACTCCGCTTTCCGCATCTCCATCGCAGAGAGAAAAATATGATAGCTCCTCGCCTGATAAAAAATCCTCGAATAAAAGACAATCGCCTGCTGAGCCAAAGCATCGCTCTACCATCGCTCGTTCGATCGCTAAATCAGCCTCCTCGCGATTGTTCGCTATAACAACTCCCTTGCCAGAAGCCAAGCCGTCCGCCTTGATAACTATAGGAAAACTCGTACAACGGCGCAAAAGCTTGCGCGCCGCCGATAGCGAATCCGCTACATTATAACTCGCACTGCGAATGCCTGCTCGAGATAATATATCCTTCATCCAAACCTTCGAACTCTCAATGCGAGCTGCAGAGGCAAGCGGCGCAAAAACCGAAATGCCAGATGATGTAAGCGCGTCCGCTATTCCACAAGCAAGCGGCTGCTCGGGACCAACTATAACTAAATCAATCGAATGAGAAACGCAGAATGAAACTATCGAGCTCGGAGATAAAAGATCAATGCTGGCAAGCTTGCTCGAAGCCTCATTAGTAATCTCGCCAGAAACTTCACTAGACATAGGAGGAATAGTTTCGCTAGAATAAATAGTGCCAGGGCATAGGGCGCCAGTCATCTCCGATATGCCGCGACTCCCAGGCAAAGCATATAACTTCTCGCAAGAAGGCGAGTGCGCCAGAGAATCGCATAAGGCATGCTCGCGACCACCACCGCCAAGAACAAGGCAGTTCAGCATCGGCGTCGGAAATGTCAAAACACCAGAGGCTCGAAGCATCGATCGTAGAGAAGCTCGCATCACTATCTTTTACTACGAAAATAAAATAAAAGCACTCGTGAAACTCACAGCAAAAAATAATCAACTGAAAATGGCAAAATGAATACAGAAAAAATAACAAAAAATAAACAAAAACTCTCACAAAAAAAAGCCGAGATTGCAATCATCGGCGCCGGAATCATCGGCGCAGGGTGGTGCGCTCGATTCATCATAAACGGATACAATGTCGCAGTATTCGATCCAGGTGAAAAAACTCACGAAACCTGCTCAAGAACAATCGAAAATGCTCAAAAAGCAATGCTCGAAATGACTATGGTAAGTCTGCCAGAAAAAGGTGATTTGCGCGTCGTCGGAACAATAGAAAAGGCTCTCGAAAAAGCCATATGGGTCCAGGAAAGCGTGCCAGAAAGAGAGGAGCTAAAAAAGAAAGTCCTCGCGCAAATCGAAAAGCATGTCAGTGAAAAGGTCGTGATTGCATCCTCTACTTCCGGCTTGCTACCTACTAAATTGCAAAAAGAAATGATAGCCCCAGAGCGGTTCATCGTAGCTCATCCCTTTAATCCAGTTTATCTGCTACCGCTCGTCGAGCTCGTCGGAGGCAGAAAAACAGACGCAGATGTCTTGAAAAAAGCCGCAGCTTTCTATCAAAACTTCGGTATGAAAACATTGCTCGTCAGAAAAGAAATCGACGCATTCATCGCCGATAGATTGCTCGAAGCTATATGGCGAGAAGCATTATGGTTGGTCAAAGACGAAGTCGCCTCAACTGAAGAAATCGACAATGCAATAAAATTCGGATTCGGATTGCGATGGGCGCAGATGGGACTCTTCGAAACTTATCGAATCGCAGGAGGACAAGGAGGATTCAAACATTTCCTAGAGCAGTTCGCTCCTGCTCTAAAGCTACCATGGAGCAAACTCACAAATGTGCCAGAGTGGAGCGAAAAATTGCAAAATCAAATAGTACAGCAATCCGATAAGCAGGCGCAAGGAATGACTAGTCAACAGCTAGAGAGAATTAGAGATAAAAACCTCGCCGCTATCATAAATGCTCTCAAAGCGCAGGGCTGGGCAGCCGGTAAAAACTTGATCGAATACGAACAGATACTCGCTCGGCGCGCAGCTCTCGAAAATAATGAAAACGACGAGCTCCAGCAAATAGATAAAAATAGCGATAAATACGAAAAGCCTCTATGTCTCTTGAAGGCTCGGGTCGAGGGGGCGTGGCTCGACGCTAATGGACATATGAACGAAAGTAAGTATCTACAAGTATTTAGCAATGCTACCGATAGATTCCTGCTCGAGTTGGGATTCGGACAGGCTCTCTTCGAGAGAGGCTATTCGTTCTATACTCTAGAGACTAACTTGCGACATTGGCACGAGGCAAAAGCGGGCGAGAAAATATATGTAGATACTCGGCTGATGGCAAGCGATCCTAAAAAAATACACCTGTTCCATGCTATGTATTCCGCTCGGGATGACGATGATGATGATTTGTTGCTAGCAACCGCTGAGCATATTCTCTTGCATGTTTTGCGAAAAGGGACGGAGGTTCGTGCTGCTCCGATGGAAGATGCTCTGGCTAGTAATTTTCAGAATCTATTGAGCAAGCATAGTAAGTTGCCTGCCATCGAGTTCAGTCTGAGACTCGGGATTGCTCGAAAAGATAAAATTTAGTTTGTACAATACTCTTCGAATATAAATAAATCCATGCTGCCAGATGTAATAATCGCTAATCTAAATCATTTCTTTACCGGGGTCACCGCTACTCTCGAAAATCTATATCCATTGCAAAAAAATAAAGTCTCGCTCGGGTTGCACGGATATAATCTTTCTTGTGAAACTCGAAAAGTAAGTCTACTCGATATTTTGCGATATGGTAGAACTCCGCCAAAAAATAAACCCTTCCGTATATATCACGCTCGGAGAGCCGTAGACCTGCGGCGAGGACTCTTCCTTAGAGACTTCTGTAATGTAAAAATTAAAGTCGTCTTCACCTCCGTAAAACAAAAACCTCATTCCTTCCCCCTGCGAAGAATGATCGCTCGAGCAGATGGCGTGATTGCTCTAACTCAAGAAGCAGCAGAACTCAGACCAAAAGTGCTAAAAGTAATTCCGCACGGACTCGACTTGAATAAATTCTCTAACATACCACGCGAAAAATGGTTCGATTATGCATCAATACAAAATTTACCTAAAATAAAAACCGATAAAAATACTCGCGCAATAGGACAGATCGGAAATATTCGCACAAAAAAAGGTAGCCATATATTCGTGAAAGCATTATGTGATGTACTGCCAGAATTCCCAAATGCCATCGGCGTTATCGCAGGGCGATGGATAATCAAAGACGCTCCGCTAGTCTATAAACTCAAACGCTTGCTAAAAAAAGCCGAAATAGAAGAGCGAGTCCTATGGCTCGGACAAGTAAAATATTGCAATATGCCTAAACTAATGCGCGCGCTCGATATTTATGTATCCGCATCGCTCGAGGAAGGATTAGGCATGGCAACTATCGAGGCTCTCGCTTGTGGCACACCAATCATAGCATCTCCTGTCGGTTGCGCTCCCGCCGCTATAAGCGATAAACAGCAGGGAAAAATAGGATTCCTAACTCCCCTAGGCGAACATAAAGCACTCGCGCAAGCCATGCGGAAATTACTCTCTATGCCAGACGCAAAAAAAAGCATGGCACCAGCCTGTCGTGCGCGTGC
>JABAAS010000088.1 GCA_014238625.1 Alphaproteobacteria bacterium
AGTTATAGCTGGCGAGGCGATCATTGCGAAGAAAGTTTCTGCTCGAGGAAAATAGTCAACTTTTTATTTAGAAGAGAGGATATAGCGATGCTAGATAAGTATGTTCAAAAGATAGCGAGCCCGATGCTCGATATGTTTGCGGCTCGGCTGAAGTCGCTTGGTGTTAGTGCGAACCATTTGACATTGGGTGGCTTTGCGCTGGGCATTTTTGCGAGCATATTGATAGCTTTTGGCAATTACCACGAGGGTCTGGCTTTCATTCTACTCAATCGTATAGCGGATGGTCTTGACGGAGCGCGAGCGCGTCTGGATAAGGATATTAGTGCGCGAGGTGGCTTTCTGGATATTTTGTGTGACTTTATCTTTTACGCCTCTGTTCCGCTTGCCTTTGCCATTGCTGCGCCGGCTGCCAATGCGCTAGTAGCCTCACTAGTTCTTTTTTCATTCATCGGCACTGGCAGTTCATTTTTGGCTTACGCGAGCTTTGTTAAGGACTTTCCTAATAGAGCAGCAGCGCAAGAGTCGAGTGGCAAGACGAAGAAAACTGCGTCTAAGGAGCAAGGCAACGAGCAAGTACAGAAACTAGTTAAAGCCCTGCACTACATCGGCGGTCTGACGGAGGCTAGCGAGACGATGATCTTTTTCTTACTAATTTGCCTATTTCCGCAGTTTTTCGCTATTTTCGGAGTGTTTTTCGCGCTTTTATGCTTGATTACGACTGGCACGCGCGCTTATGCGGGCTGGCGCGACTTCGGCAACGACAGAGCGAAGAAGATTTAACGCGTTTTTAACGCTGGCTTGATTGCGATTTTTGCGAGCTTTAGCCGCTAGCTACAAGAGCTTGTGCCATAAGAGTTTGTGCTCAAAGTATTTAACTAAAATTAACTAATCGAGGATTTTTAGTATGCGTAGACGCAAACTAGGTCGGACGGATATAGAGCTTAGCGTCATCACCTTAGGCACGATGAACTGGGGCGGACTGCAAAACGATGAGCGAGATGGACAAGCGCAACTAGATTTTGCGCTCAACTTGGGCGTTAACTCGATAGACACGGCAGAGATATACCCATTTCCGGTTAGCAACGACCTACTAGGTGCGACCGAGCGCATCATCGGCTCGTGGCTTTCGAAGCGCAGCTCTAGCTCGCGCGATGATCTAGTTATAGCGAGCAAGGTAGCGGGACCTAGTAACTTCCAACTGCGCCAGCATTTAGAACAACCTCGCCTGCGCCTAGACCGAGCGAACATTTTACATGCTTGCGATGAGAGTCTCAGCCGCCTTCGTTGCGAATGGATAGACTTGTATTACTTACACTGGCCGGAGCGCAATGTTAATATATTTGGCAAACGCGGTTTTGCGCCAGATGCAGAAGCCGATCGCGATTCTGTTCCACTAGAGGAATCATTTACGGCATTGAAGGAGCTGCTAGATTCTGGCAAGGTTCGTAGCGTTGGGCTATCGAACGAGACGCCTTGGGGTTTGATGGAATGCTGTCGAGTAGCGGAGCGTCTTGGCATTCGTGACAAGCTAGTTGCTGTTCAGAATCCGTACTCTTTACTGAACCGCAGCTTTGAGGTTGGTAGTGCGGAGGTTTGTCTGCGCGAGGACATCGGCTTGCTTGCCTATTCGCCTTTGGCTGGGGGAGTTTTGAGTGGCAAGTATTTAAACGGATTTTTACCGGAGAACTCACGCGGCAAGATATTTCCGCAGCATACGACTAGGTATCGCGGCATTACGGTTGATGGTGCGGTTGGAGCTTATTTTGACCTTGCGCAACAGCATGGGCTCGACCCGTCGGCGATGGCGCTTTCTTTTGTCAACGACCGCCCTTTTATCTGCTCTAACATTATTGGCGCTACGACTTTAGAGCAGTTAGAGACGGATATCTCGAGCTCTACCTTGACCCTCAACGATGAGGTGCTGCGTGCTATCGAGGAGATAGGCGAGGTTTATAACTCGCCCTGCCCTTAAAAATCTTCAGTAGCAATCGAGCAGTCCTCGAGCAGTCCTCGAGCAACCCCCCGCCGCACCCGCACCCGCACCCGCACCCGCCTCCCCTTTAGCTCAGCCGACATTTTTTTTGCAAGGCGAGCTTGAGGTATTGTAGATATTTTTGTTGCGATACTTCGAGCGCGCCGAATCGCTCGAGATGGGCTGTTTTGAATTGCACGTCGAGCAGCTCGTATTTGCAGGCACGCAGGCGTTCGACGAGGTATCGCAGAGCGGCTTTACTTGCATTACTCTGATTAGAGAACATGCTTTCACCGAAGAATGCGGCGCCGAGTGCTACCCCGTATAACCCGCCGACTAAAACCCGCGGATTATGCAGAGACTGCACGCTTGAATATACTTCGATGGAATGGGCGTATCCCTGCCTATGTAGCTCGCAATATACGCGCTCTATCTCTTCGTTTATCCAGGTATTTTGAGAGGTATCTTGAGAACTATCTTGAGAGCTATCTTGAGAACTATTTTGAGAACCATCTTGCGAACTATCTTGAGATTTATGTTGTTCTCTTTTTCTCTCAGCGCAAGCTCGCACGACGGCGGAGAAATCGCGGTTGATAGTTACGCTAAACTGGGCTTTGCGCAGAGCTCTTTCGTCACGGCGCGAGAGACGGAATTTATCGAGCGGCAAGATTCCACGCATTTGTGGCTCGACCCACAACAGCTCGCGGCTATCGCGCGATTGCGCCATTGGGAAGACGCCAACGGCGTATGCCTCGCGCAACAAGGCTGTAGTTACCCTTGGAGTTACCCTTGGCGTTATCTTTGTCTCCATCTGTTTTTTTCTCATTAGGTTATGAGAATTTTTGTTTAGGCTTTTTCTAACTTTTTCTAATTTTTCTGGATTTTAGATGAGACTATTTTCGAGCCAATGAATATCATATTTTCCGTCGGCGAATTCTTTTGAAGCGAGTATTTTTTTATGTAGAGCGATATTTGTATTGATACCTTCGATAGCGTATTCGCTCAAGGCACGCATAGCTCTTTCGATGCATATTTTTCTGCTTGGCGCTTGTATTATGAGTTTAGCGATGAGCGAATCGTAGTATGGCGGCACTTTGTATCCTCTAAAGAGCGCGGAATCTACTCTAACGCCGAGCCCGCCCGGCGCGTGGTAGTTTTCGATTGTTCCTGGCGATGGAGCGAATGTTTCTGGATGCTCTGCGTTTATGCGTAGCTCGATGGCGTGTCCGAGCATTTTAGGAGGTTGCTTAGAGATTTTTTTTTCATCAGCGGCGATGAGTATCTGTTCGGCGATCAAGTCTACGCCGCAGATGCTTTCCGAGACTGGATGCTCGACTTGTATTCGAGTATTCATTTCGATGAAATAAAACTCGCCATCTTGATATAGGAACTCGAAAGTTCCAGCCCCACGATAGCCGAGCTTTGCGCTACATTGCTGCGCTTGCTCGCATATTTTTTGACGCTCGTCATCCTTGAGCAGATTAGCTGGAGCTTCTTCGATGACCTTTTGATGCCGTCTTTGCAAGGAGCAATCTCTCTCCCAAAAATGTTGAGCCTCACCCTTTCCGTCTCCACAGACCTGCACTTCGATATGCCTTGGCGTTGGCAGGTATTTTTCGATATAGACTTCTTCGGAGCCGAATGCGGCGAGAGCTTCTTGCCTACATAGAGTGAAGCTTTCCTCCATTTCATTTTTTTCCTGCACGACTTTCATGCCGCGCCCACCGCCGCCGCTTGCGGCTTTAATGAGTACTGGGTATTTGATTTTATCTGCGACCTCGCGAGCTTGTTCTGCGGAGACGACCGCACCTTGCGAGCCTGGCACTATGGGCAAGCCTAGCTTTAGAGCTGTTTTTTTTGCTTCGATTTTATCGCCCATTATTCTAATATGCTCGCAGGTAGGACCTATGAAGCATAAGCCGTGAGCTTCGACCATTTCAGCAAAATCGGCATTTTCTGCTAGGAATCCGTATCCTGGATGTATTGCTTCTGCGCCGGTGATGTTAGCGGCGGAGATAATGGCGCGCATATTTAGATAGCTTTCAGCGGACGCTGGCGGTCCGATGCAAACGGATTCGTCTGCGAACTGCACCGCCATGGACTGAGTATCTGCGCTCGAGTGCACTGCAACTGTTGCTATTCCCATCTCGGAGCAAGATCGTTGTATGCGCAGAGCGATCTCGCCTCTGTTAGCGATCAGTATTTTTTTGAACATTTCGAGTTATTTTCACCCTTCGTCGATAGTCACCAGAGCGTCGCCGAACTCTACTGGCTGTGAGTTAGAGACATGCACTTTGCGAATGACGCCGCTGCAAGGTGCTGGTATCTGGTTCATTATTTTCATAGCCTCGATTATGAGTAGCGTCTGTCCTTCTTTGACCTTTGCGCCGACTTTGACGAACTGCTGGTCGGTTGGACGCGGGGATAGGTATACGGTTCCGACGACTGGAGCAGGTACGACAACCCCGCCCTCTTCGCTACTCTCCTCTTTTTGCCCAGCAGCCGACGAGGCAGTGGCAAGATGAGCACTAGCGTGCGCGCTTTCAGCTAGAGGGATTGATGGCTGTAAGGGCAAGGCAGAGGAGTATATCCTTTTCTCACCGCGCTTTATGGTTATCCTCGATTTTTCATCGTTGAGCGAAATCGCACGCAAGTCGTGTTCTTTGAGTATCTTTGCGATGACTTCGATGTAAGAACTATCGAGAGAGAATTTTGCCATATTTTCACCTTTGCTTATT
>JABAAS010000089.1 GCA_014238625.1 Alphaproteobacteria bacterium
CTTCCCTCTATTGTCTTTGCGAAACTGGGGCTTGCTCTTGTTGCTCGCATATTGTTTGACAATAGGTTATAGGTTGCTCTACGGCGAAAACCGTCTGTCCGAACTCTCGCGCTTACAGCTCAAGCAAGCGCGACTCGAGAGCCAATATGCTGGGTTGCGTTTCGAGCGCAGGCAGCTCGAGGAAAATATCGCAAACTTGCAAGACGATAATCTCAATCTAGAATTCTTAGAAGTGCTCGTGCGAGCAAAGTTGAAAATGGCGCGCGAAGACGAAGTCGTCTTAATAATGCCAGAAACACAAGAAAAGCCCTAAAAAAGCCCTGAAAAAGCCCTAAAAAAGCCGTAACAAAGCCGTAGCAAAGCCGTAACAAAATACATTCATAGATATTTTAGCAAGCGCGCATGTCTAACAAAAAATCTCAAGCTAGCAGTTCTAACTCAAGCTCTAATAAAAAAAACCTCGAGCCAAATATCGAAAAAATCTCGCCACAGCTAGCCGTATCGCTATTTAAGCAGATGTTGGAGATACGCCGTTTTGAAGAAAGAGCAGGGCAAATATACGGGCTAGGAGAAATTGGCGGATTCTGCCATCTCTATGTCGGGCAGGAAGCTGTCGTCGTCGGGGTCAAAAGTGCAATGCAAGAGCAAGACTCTATGATTACTGGCTATCGAGAGCATGGTCATATGATCGCTTGCGGAATCGAGCCTAAAAAAATCATGGCAGAGCTAACCGGAAGGGCTAGTGGAACTAGCAAGGGTAAGGGCGGATCAATGCATATGTTCGCGCCAGAAAAGGGATTCTATGGCGGGCATGGTATAGTCGGGGCGCAAGTACCGATCGGCACTGGGATAGCTCTACGCCACCAATATGAAAATACTAATGGTGTTTGCGTAACATTCTTTGGCGATGGTGCTGCTAACCAAGGACAAGTCTACGAAGCATTTAATATCGCCGCTCTCTGGAAGCTACCAGTTCTATACATCATCGAAAATAACCGCTATGGGATGGGAACTAGCGTCCAGCGGGCAGCCGCGGGTACAACTCAAGACGGGCATCGTCTATGGGCGAGGGGTAGAGCCTATGGAATACTCGGGCAAGAAGTCGATGGCATGGATGTTATCGCCGTGCGCCAAGCTGTAGCAGTTGCGCTAAAGCATTGCAGAAAAAAAGGTCCCTTCATAATCGAGATGGAAACCTATCGATATCGAGGACATTCTATGTCAGACCCCGCAAAGTACCGCACTAAAGAAGAAGTGCAGGACATGCGCGAAAAACACGATGCTATCGAAAAAATACGCGCCAAGTTGCTCAAAGAAAAGTGGGCTAGCGAAGAGCAGATAAAGGCAATCGAAAAAGAAGTGCGCGAAAAAATGAAAAACGCCGCAGAGTTCGCTCTCGAGCAACCCTTGCCAGACGAGGCGCAACTCTTCACAGATATATATGCAAACGAGGGTGCTGCAAACGAGGATACTAATAGAGCGGAATCCAGTCTAACAAATAACTCGATAGCTACTTAATATTGCTAATCAATAAAACTCATTATGATAGGCAATATATGACAGCACAGCCCCTAGAGCAAAGCGCAACGCAGAACATAGTCGCAAAAACAACTCAAACTCCGCGCGAAGCAATTCGCGACGCTATGGCTGAAGAAATGCGCCGCGACGAAAAAGTCTTCCTGATGGGCGAAGAAGTCGCTAACTACCAAGGCGCATATAAGGTAAGTCTCGGCTTGCTCGAAGAGTTTGGCGAAAAAAGGGTTCGTGATACTCCCATTAGCGAGGCGGGATTTTGCGGAATCGGGGTAGGCGCCGCCCTCGCCGGCTTGCGTCCGATAGTCGAGTTCATGACTTTCAACTTCGCCATGCAGGCTATCGACCATATCATAAACTCCGCCGCTAAAACTCATTATATGTCCGGTGGTGCGCTCAATTGTCCCATCGTATTTCGAGGTCCGAACGGAGTAGCCGCTCGAGTGGCAGCTCAACACTCGCAGTGCTACGCTAGCTGGTACGCTCATTGCCCAGGCTTGAAGGTGATCGCTCCCTATTCAGCCTCAGACGCAAAGGCGTTGCTCAAAGCCGCTATCAGAGACGATAATCCCGTAGTCTTCCTCGAACACGAACTCATGTACGGAGAAGAATTCACCCTAGAAAATAACCCTCAACAGACACAAGAAATCTTGCCCATAGGAAAAGCCGCAATCGTCCGTAGCGGTGGCGATGCCACAATCGTAGCATTCTCTCGAATGGTCGGGCTATCTCTGCTCGCAGCAGAGCAACTCGAAAAGCAAGGAATCAATTGCGAAGTCATCGATCTCAGAACAATCAGACCGCTCGATAGCTCAGCTCTCGTCCAATCTCTGCGCAAAACTAATCGAATGCTCGTGGTCGAAGAAGGTTGGGGATTCGCAGCAATCGCTAGCGAAATCTCAGCTCAAATGAACGAAAAAGCCTTCGATTGGCTCGACGCGCCAGTGATGCGAATCTCCGCTCAAGATGTACCCTTGCCCTACGCCGCTAACCTCGAAGCTAAAGCCCTGCCAAGTCTCGAGCAAATATGCCGCAGCGTCAAAACTCTCTGTAATAAAAAATAATCAAAAGTCAATGCCAGTAGCTCTACGAATGCCAGCTCTCTCGCCAACTATGAAAGATGGCACCCTCGCGCGATGGTGCGTCAAGGAGGGTGATAAAGTCGAGCCCGGCTCACTGCTCGCAGAAGTCGAAACCGACAAAGCGCTCATGGAATACGAGTGCGCAGACGAAGGCTGGGTCGCTCGGTTGCTGGTCGAGCAAGGTAGCAAAAACGTACCCGTAAATAAAGTCATCGCAATACTGCGCGAAGAAGGCGATGACGAACAAAAAGTAGAGGGATTCATAAAAGAACATACTCAAGAACATACGGGCGAAAAAGTAGGCTCGCTCGCCGAAACTCCAGATGCTGCCACTGCTCCCGATACTCCTGCCGCCACTCCCGCCGCAACTCCCGCCGCAACTCCCGCCGCCACTCCTGCTGCCACTCCCGCCGCAACTCCCGCTGCCACTCCCGCTGCCACTCCTTGGGCGCGAAGAATCGCAGAAAGCCAAAACATACCTCTACAAGGACTCGAGGGAAGCGGCGCCAAGGGAAAAATCGTCGCAGCAGATGTAAATGATGCAGTGCAAAGTCAAGACTCAAACGCACAGCATAACGAGCAGCGAATCTTCGCATCGCCGCGCGCTAAAGCTCGCGCAAAAGAAGCTAGCATATCGCTCGAAAATATACTCGGTAGCGGTGAGCAGGGGCGAATCGTACAGCAAGATGTCGAAAAAGCCATCGCAAGCGCAGGCGCACTCAATGCTAATCTAGGACACGAAGCCTATAATCTGTCCATTGAAACTCCCTGCGAAACTCCTTTCGAAATGCAACAGCATACCTCTATGCGCGAAATCATCGCTCAAAAACTAACTCTCGCAAAAAATACTATACCTCATTTCTACCTCAATATCGTATGCTCTATAGACCCTCTAATAGAAATGCGAAAGCAGGTAAACCATCTCCTACAAGAAAACGCAGAAAAAAATAAAAGCCCCCCTCTAAAGCTCTCGATCAATGACTTGCTCGTCAAAGCTCTCGCACTAGCGCTCGAGCGCAGAAAAGAAGCTAATGTCGCATGGCAAGAAGATGGCTTGAAGCAATTCCTCAGAGTCGATGTCGCCGTGGCAGTCGCTATCAAAGGTGGCTTGATAACTCCAGTAATTCGAGATGCAGCAAAAAAACCATTCCAAATACTCGCTCAAGAACTGCATCACTTGATCGAAAAAGCTCGAGCTGGAAAACTCGCACCGCAAGATTATACTGGCGGTACAATATCTATCTCAAACCTAGGCATGTTCGGTATACAATCCTTCCAAGCTATCATAAATCCTCCGCAGGCAGCTATTCTCGCAATCGGGGCTGTCGAAAAAATTGTCTCCCAAAATAACGATAAATCAATAGTTCTGGAAAATCGCATGATCGCTACTCTCTCCGCTGATCATCGCGCCATCGACGGTGCAGTCGCCGCTAAACTATGCGCAGAGTTTAAAAATATCGTCGAAAATCCAATCGCAATAATCCTCGGATAATCACATTATAAAAAAACTTGACAAAAATAAAAATTTCCCGCAAAATCGCTAAAGCTCGTCACACAAGGCTGTCAAATCGACCGATTTGTAGCTATGCAGGCAGAGGTTGCGGCAGGTATGCAGGCAGAGGTTGCAGGCAGATATGCAGGCAGCAGGTGATAGGCTGGTTTAGGTGGTTCGATCGTAGAGATGTCAATAATCTCTGTCGAAAGAGCTGAGGGGCAGGAAGAAACTGCAATACAAAGTGGATACGAAAATGTTCGCCTTGTTCCTTGCATCCGAATATGGAGCAGAAGCTCTAAACGAGTCTTATGCTTGTAGCTCTCAAGCTAAATGTCGACACAAATGACAACAGCAAGAGTGCCACAAGTTAGTCCGCACGCTAATCTCTAGCTAATCTCTATTGGCTAACTCTAAGCTAATCGCTTGGCGATAGACAAAAAGTAAAAGCTAAAAGCTAAAAGCTAAAGACTAAAGCTCGAACCAGCAGCACACGGAGCCAAGTCTATATGTTGCAACAGTACGAAAGTCACACTAGCAACGATGACATAAAAGAGTCTCGAAATCAAAAAGCAAATAAACGCTC
>JABAAS010000008.1 GCA_014238625.1 Alphaproteobacteria bacterium
TGGCGGTGCAGGATTCGATCGCCTCTACGGCGGGGATGGTAGCGACACCATCGACGGCGGGGCTGGCATCGACATCCTTGTTGGCGGAGCAGGATTCGATCGCCTCTACGGAGATGATGGAGAAGACTACCTCTACGGAGATGATGGAGACGACTACCTCTACGGTGGTGATGGCATCGACACCCTTGTTGGCGGAGCAGGTTTAGACCGCCTCTACGGCGGGGATGGTAGCGACATCTTCGACGGAGGGGTTGGGGACGACCACCTTGAGGGCGATGCAGGCGACGACGAGCTCTACGGCGTGAATGGCGATGACACCCTTGTTGGTGGCGCAGGCGACGACGAGCTCTACGGCGGTGATGGCGATGACACCCTTGATGGCGGTGCAGGCGACGACACTCTTATTGGTGGTATTGGTAGTGATACTATGAGGGGTGGGGCAGGAGATGATACATACCGTTTTTCTGCCTCCAGTGATGTTGCAGAGCGAGATACCATTGATGATGGGCAGGGGCAAACCTATATTTACTTCGACAGTATTTTTTCGTTACATTCTGGAGTATTATATGGGTCTCCTAGCAATTGGGGTATTCAGCGGGATGGCGATAATTTGGTTATTCAGACAGAAAAGAGTGACGGAAGTGACCTACAAGAAGTAACAATAAGTGGTTACTATGATGACTCCACTCTCTATACTATTTACGATACCTATAATAATATATTATCGGATAGCCTTATCCCTGACGCATAATTGAGCATAAACATACCGCCTCGAATACCTGAACTGGTATGGTGAGGTGATGGCTTGTTTGGGTAGTCTGGTAGCAAATTCTCCTTTTTGAGCCCAACCCGACTCGAACGAGGCGAATTTGCTACATCCTTAAAGCCCTCCAGACTATTCCCTTACTCTTCGCCTCTTATTTCGTCTAACAAGCCTTTTAGGTCGGCGCGAGTTTCTACTATTGCGTTGATCATTTCTTGTGGTTCGCCTTTGAGTTTTTGCAACTCTTCGTATGTCATCCTAGATATTTTTGCTTCGACTGCCTGCAACAATGTTATGAGGTCAGCATCTGCAAGTATTTTTTCTAACCCTGGTTGTTCGAGATAATTTAAGGCAGCTCTAGAGCCTTTCTTTAGGAAAACTTTTTTAGCCTCTTCGTCTTTGAGTATTTTATGCAAGCTTCTTACATGTTCTAGCCGATTGAATTTTCCATCATGTAGCCAATTACAAAAATCTATATTTTCGTAATGAGCATCCATTAGCGCGATTTGTATTTTTTTATCTTGAAACTCGACGAATCCGCTAAATACTTCTTGTTTAAAATCGGCTGGGTCATCGAGCTCCCCACGGAACCACTCAGCGAGCCTATATGCTGCGATAGAACGCTCGACCTCTTTTTTTCCACCTCCGCAGTATTCGACTATTTGTTCGTAGGTTAACAATTCTTCATCGTATAGTTTTGTGAGGTATCTAGCCTTAGCATATGGTGTCCATTGCCGAGGTCCTATGACATGGGCTTGCAACCTTATAGCTTCGGTAGTTTCTCTGTCGGCACTTTGATATACTAGCGCTGGTATTTTATCCCATACTCCTTCCACTTTTCCTTTTATGAAATCGCGATATATTTGCACGCGAGTATTTCCTTCGACGCATATATATTTACCATCAACTATATTCACGACGATAGGATTTACGATTCCTTTGTGCTTTCGGATAGAGTTTCTTAGCCTATTGAAAGTATTTCCAGCGCCTTGTCGGTCATCGCTACCTTCTGCTAGAGCAAGCGCGATACGGTCAGCGGTTATTTTACTGCCGAATGTTTCAAGCGCTAGTTGTATGCGTGGGTTAGTTTGATCGAGTTCGATTTGATCTATGAGCAGATTTTCGTGTTTAGCTAGACTCATGACTATTCCTCTTTTTTATTTAGTTTGACTGTTATGTACTCCAATCCATCTATTGTTTTTATATGCCTCTTGGTTAATTTTTTAATTTCTCTTATTGCTGTTTTTGACAATAGGTTTTCGGGAATGGTTATTGATTTGTGGATTTTTTTTGATCTTTGTTGAGAATGCTTACGGCATATCTCTTGCAGTCGAGCGCATAAAGATGTGGCACAATTGAGAAAGTCGTCTAATATATGCGATGCTTCAAAGTTGCTACGCAGTGTATTGGGCTTTAGCTTTTGGTTTAGAATATGTATTTCGCCGACACACCAGTTATTGAATCTGGGTTCTGGGAAGCAATTTTTCAATAGGTCGTTTTTTCCTATCTGCATATTACCTACGCGCAAACGAATTCCCTGCATGCGAGATTTTACTGGCAGAGCACCTGGATAATTATGATGCAACAACCATCCTTTAGCGAGTGGCATCCCCTCTTGCGCAAAGAGTTTTTTGAAATCTTCTATCTCTTCAAGCGATGTGAAGGAGGTTATAATTTTCTCTTTATCTGTTATGTTATCTAGGAAAGGACGGCATATAGTTTCTTTTTCATTAACGGAAATATAGAGGGAGAAAAGTTTTTCTTCTCCTATTATTTTTTTAATATTTTCTGCGTATGAGAATTTTTTATCAAACGGTACAGGGCAATACTCGGCGATATAATTTTCGACGAGCTTTTGATTTAGCAACCTATCGTTTTCGGTTCTGCGTACTCCGAACATTTTGCACTCAAAGAAAGAGCTAGGCTCTCCTGCCTGTTGTTGAGGCTTTGATATGGTTGTTATAGCTTTTACTATATCTGTTATATTTTTTGAGCTGTTATTTTGATCGAGCAGATGTATGAGAGCTTGCGCGTCTAGGTTAATCTCGACGGTAGGCTCTGTTTCTTTTTCTCGCGAGCGGAATGACATTGACTTACATAAACCTAGTCCTGCTAGCCTGCCTATTCCTCTAAATCCTCTAAGGTTATGCTTATCGCTTTGCCCTATTGCGAGCATTTTTTTTTGCAAGTTTTCTGCATTTAATCCTAGTGCATAGTCTTTTACTGATATGTTGCGCTTTTCAATATCTAGCTTTATATCTACTTTTCGGTGAGATAATTTTTGCGTTTCTTTTTCTTTAGTTTCGTATGCGTCTGCGGAGTTTTGTATTAGTTCTCGGAATATGGTTAGTGGTTCGTCGTATAATCCTATGGATAGAGACGCGAGAACGTCGCTACCTACATTTAGGCTACTTTTGTTTAGAGGTAGAGTTTTTGGCGCGAGCATTTATCGATCTATTTATGTAGAGAATTTTTATCGTGTTGCTACGCGCAGTTCGGGCGAGCTCTCTACGGTTTTTTCTTGGATTTTCTCTACTATTTTTTCTTGGATTTTCTCCACGACTTTCTCTTGCGGATTATCGTATAACCCGGCGTCTTCTACCCTTTGATCTTCTGCGAGTATTGGCGCGTGCGCTATGTCTACGGCTGTTACGATCGAGCGGACTTTTCGCGTCTGTATTATGTCTTGCTCTTGTTCTTTGTCGAGCGGTCGATAGAATGCGAGCAGACTTTGTATGGCGTGATTAGACGAATGCTTTGTTTGTTGAATATTTTTTAGCGTTTTGAGGTTAGTTAGAATATCTAACAACTCGGTTTTTTGTTCTTGCGAGAATCTACTTAGCCGCTGTTCGAATTCCTGTCTTTCTGCTTGTCCTTTTTGCCTTTCGTAGTATTCGCGGTAGAATATCATGTGATGCGGAGTAAATAGCAGATGGTTGAATCTTTCCGAGTTTTCACCGAATGCATGATCGAAGAATTCGGGATTGCCTGTCACGACCCCGTGCGTAGCTTGTAGGATAACTTGGAACGAGCGCAGTTGGTACCAGCTCCAGTTTTTACCGATATGGCTACGGTCTTTCAGAGTAACGGGTTGATAGCGCATGGGAAAAGACCAAATCCGCAACCCGAGTTCTTTATTAAGCTCTATATTAACCCTCAGCCTTTCGTATAGGTCTTCGGGTTTATCCATAAAGTTATAGAGCATATAGTTAGATAGTTTATTAATACCGAACTCGCTCGCGTAGCGAATGGCTTGACTGTATGGCTTTCTCAATCCGAGATGATCGAAGGCGATGCGCAGAGGATTGATGCATGTTTTTGCCATCTCACGCAGGTACATAGGGTCTTTACAGAGAATGCGAGCGTCAACACCTTGATTGAAATCTAACCGGCGCTGTAGTTTTTTACCTCTGCGGGTTATCGTTGCCCCAGCTCCGAAACCGAGATCTATTATTTCGTCTATTATTTCTTTATAGCGCGGAGTTGCGGTTATATTATTATCCATCAGGGTTAGATGACGTTTTTCGCCGTACTTCGCCTTAATACCTTTGACGAGTTCTGTAAGGGGAACGGAATCGCGTAGCGCGCCTTCTAGCTTTGGCACACCGCAGAAATGGCACTTACGGATACAACCGCGCGAGGCGTAGCCGAAGTAAGCGTCGTTTAGTGGATATTTGTATTCTATATCGTCGAGTATATTGTAATCTGGTATATATTCTTCGATGGGCTTACTTTGAGTTTCTTCGGCATAGAGGTCGCCGTTGAAAGCATCGAGCTGTAAAGATTCTGCGGGAGATTTATCGAGCAAGCCTTTTATGAAGCGGATCCCTTGCCATCGAGATTCTGCCAAGAAGTCTTCTTGCATTAAGGAGGCGGCGATTCCTCCGACGAATATACGTTGACGCTGCCCTGCTACACACTTTATAGCGAAGTCTATTGTTTCGGCTATGCGTTTGAACTCGAAAGAGAATAGGGTAGTTATGTAGATTCTATCCCAAGTTTCTTTAGTCGTTTCTGCGTCGACGCCTTTACGAAACACAACATGGTCTCCCTTGCTTTTATGCCAAGCGGAGATTTTCATCAACCCTAGAGGAGGATACTTATTCGGATACCCCGGCTCTAATAATAAAATTTTTAGCATTATTTTTTTATTTTATTATTTAAGAATTTTTCTTTTTGTTTAATTTTTCGTAATGTTTCTTAGAAACTCTAAATAATTTATCATACTCGAATAAAATTTTATTAAAATTTGGATCAAATTTATCTAATTTCAACACCTTTTTATCAGCTTCTGGTAACCAATTACGAAATTTTGTTATTTTTTCAATTACTTTGTCAATATCTAAATCTATCTTATCGTAAGCCTCGTCAAGATCATCTTTTTTTTCAAAAAAGTTTTTTGAGATTTTTTTATTTTTACAAACAGCATTTATTTTTTTTCGAAAATCTACTGCTTGCCCAGGATAATTTTTAAGGCAATTAACAATTATTGTTTCGTTATCTGGTTTACCTTTGATTTTATTTTGTGCTGGTCTGCTCCTTATAACAACATCATAATAGCTGTATTTATCTATCTTATGTTCTTTGTGTTTATGCATTAACTCAATTACATTATACCTTGTCTCTATTTCTGCTTTTGTTTCTCCCGCCTCAGCGGAAACTTGTTCCTTGCTATTATCATGCGACTTATCATTTTTAAGACTTTCCATGCGGCGATGTATGTAGTTTGACTTTTCGTAAGCATCCCAATCTTTTTTACCCTTAAGGTGCAACTCTCCTAGCCACGCAAAAATTATATTTTCTTCTGTATCTTCTGGGACCAGTTCACAAGAGAGCATCGTTACTTCCATTAAAAATTCCTTGGATTCCTTGGTAGTCTTTTTTTTGTATTTTTCTTCTAAAAGTTTACAAGCAGCCAAACGACTGTTACCTTCCAAAACTTCATATGTCCCTTTTTTTACCAAAAGAGGCTCAAGAACACTTCCTTGATGCTCAATCCTTCTAATCAAATCTCTTACGTTAGATTCATCCTTTAAAATTTGAAATATTTGTTCTTGTGTAGGAGAGGGATTGTTGGTTTTTCTGCGTACCGCAGAGTATATACGCGGATTTTCTATAAAGAATTTTAATTCATTTATGTGAATTTTTGCTTCAGTAAGATAAATATTTTTTCCTAGGATTTTTTTGTATTTTTTACTCATAGCAATGTCTCCCTTACGGTATCTTGGAATTGCTCTTTTGCCATTTGCGCATTTGGAGGCAGGTCGCCTTGTGCGATTGCCGCCATTCTTGCCTTCGTTAGTAGCAAACGATCGATCCAGGAGTCAATGCTGTTAGTTGATAAAATATTTATAACTTCGCACTCTCGCGTTTGTGAAATACGATGAATTCTATCTTGTGCTTGCAGATAATCGTCCAAGCTAAACCCTCGATCATAGAAAATGGCTCGATTGGCAACAGTCAGAGTTAGCCCTTCCTTTGCTGCGCCAGGCGTTGCGACCAAAACTCGCTTTTCTTTATTATTCAAAAAATGCTCGACTGTTTTGTTACGCTCGTCTATTCCCAGCTTTCCATGCAGGCGTAATGAGCCAAAGCTCGCCAAGAATTTTGCCAAGGCATCAGCGTTTTTAACAAAGCTCGTCCACACGATCACTTTAGCACCTCCCTGCAAGCCTTCTTCTACTAGCGAGCGTAAGACCGCCCGCTTGCCGCACTCCCCCACATAGTTTTCGTCCAGCATTGCAGGATCGGAGGCTACTTGCACCAAACGCAACAACCTCTTAAACAATGCCTCCGCGCTATCATAAACTAACTTGCCCTCTACTATCAACTCTGCTGCTAGCTCTTCTCTATACTTGCGGTAGAGTTCGGCTTGCTGTGCCTCCATCTCTACTGCCACTACTCTTATCTCTTTTGTTGGTAGAGTAATGCCTGCGGATATTTTTGTCTCGCGTATGGTAAAGCTTCGAATTTTACCAAAGATTTCTGCGAGGCTTTCCTCGTATGCCGAGAATTGTTCTTTTGCCTCGACAATTCCGACAGGCAAGTCATAATTTTTACGAAAATCCTCGAAATCCGAGCCTAAGCTTTTTCCGCCATCGAGGAATTTCACCTGCGCCCATAGGTCGTATGGACGGTTAGCGACAGGCGTTCCGGTCATAATTACGCGCCGAGCAAACCCCTCGGCTAGTTGCAAGAAGCATTTAGCGATGCGTGATTCTGGGTTTTTAATCCGTTGAGATTCGTCAAGTATCACGCCTATTTTTCGCGTCTTGAGGAACAACGCGAATCGATTTTGGTCTCCGACTATGGCTTCATAATGCGTCAAATAGAGTCGATATGCACGATTGTACAATCGAGAATTCTTTAACCTTTCGCCGAGAACTGCTGCTTTTAGGGTAGTATGTGTGTCTATTTCTCGTTGCCAGTTTGCGACTAAGCCTTTCTTTGTCACGACTACAGCCGAATCGACATCATTTTGCAGGAACCACTGCATTGCGAGGTCTAATGCTATTTTTGTTTTGCCCAAACCTTGCTCGTGAAATAGAGCTGCGTATGGCATATTTTTTACAGCTTCCACGGCTTGCAACTGATAAGCGAAGGGCGAGAGTCGAGCCGCCACGACTTCTTTTTTTGCAAAGACTATGCTTGGCAGCTGTTCTTGCATCTAGCTGCTCCGCTATCCCACCCTGTTTGTTCGATGACATGCCAGCGAATTCTATCTTTGGCACTTGCTTTTCGTATTACGTTTTTCACCACCTGCCGAGCTACTCCGATACTTGCGAGAGGTACTGCGATAATGAGCACTGCTTTTACAGTGCCTTCTTTTTTCGCGAGCGATTTTTTATACAAATATCGGATATAAGCTTTAATCTGTCCGCAACTACGCTCCGAGATTAGATCAAGAGGAGTTTTCGCTTCCCCGATTATACACTTCCCCTTACGACTTATGGCGAAGAAATCTGGTCTGTATCCCAATATGCTAGGAGGTTTATCGCAATCGGGTTTATCGCAACAAACGATCCACTCCACGGCATCTGTTTCGTATTTCTCTATTGCAAATTTGCATATTGCATCGATCAGCAGCTTATGTTTTTCACTTGGCATCGAGGTTATATTTTTCTATTTTTTGTATTTGATGTTCTTTCTGCCAGCAGTAGCCACACGTCTTTCGCTTGGTTTGACCCAAGGGATATTATCAAAGTCCTCCAGAGCAATATACCCTTTATGCCCATGGTAATATAGTAGTTCATTTATAATATCTGCTACTTCGCCGATTAATCCTTCCGTTAATCTATATATAATTTTAGCAGTTTCAGAATCGTATAATGGAGGCTTACCTGTGATTCCTATTTTTGTTGTCAAGTCTCCAATCATTCTTTGGAAAAGTTTTTTATTCCTCCAATTACCATCTAAGTGAAAAGCATGTAATCTGCTACTTAATGCACCGACTGTTCCAATGGCATACTTCACATCGTCTGTTCCAGCTATAACTAATGATAATCCGGCTTCGTTAGAGAAATGTACAAGCGTCTGCATTAATAAATTTTGTTTACTCCCTGGACTGACACCTGCTAAGACGTTTTGAAATTCATCCAAAATAAGCATACGAGTGCCTGCTTTAACCAATGCTTCTGTGACCTTCAAAACCAGTTCGTCGTTTTGCCCCTTCCTTTCACAAATTGGAGTATGTAGTTTCCGTAATAAATTTATTAAAAATATGCGAAGGCCTGCAGGGGTAGTGTTTAGCATGATGACGGGTTGCAGACTTGTCACTTCGTGTTTTTCTTTGTCTTCAATATTTTCTTTTGCATAATTTATTATGTCTGCTCTAAATTTTCGTAGAATAGATGTTTTTCCACTATTAGCAGGACCTATTAGCAACATTCCAACATGTCGATGATCAAGTAATAAGTCGTTGCTATCGTATTGATTATAATGTTTCTTATAAAATGGCTTATTACCTTTGTCATCCAATGATTTGACAATTCTTTCCTTTGTAATTTTTTGATCTATCTTTTCATTGTTTTTTTTTACTAATCTCTTTTTCTATTTCTTCAGCACTTACAAAATCTCTTTTTATATCTTTATACCTATTTTTTTATTTAGCGTATATCCGTATCTTGTATACTCATCTTCTGTATCTAGGAATCGAGGTTTTTTAGAATAATCAAATATAGCGTTTAGCTTCTTAAGACATTGATCGGCAACATCGTAATCGATCCAGACTTTTGAAAGTATGTAAGAGTTATGCGTTTTAGTATGCTCTTCTGTAGACATTTTTCCGAATAACATGTGATTAGGGCGAGGCAGTGAATCTTTGCGTCTAGTGTTCATGTTATTCTCCAGTTAAATTTTTTGCTTTTAGTCAAGATACACTTGATCAGCGGGAACGAAGTCATCATCTGAAAGCTCGTTTTCGTCTGTTGCATTTTCGACGATACGAAGTTGAGCTTTTTTTTCTTTTGTCTCCGCCGAGCGTTGCTTTTTCCTTCGAGTGCTTCGAGTGCTTTTTTTTTCTTGCTCGACTATTTTTTCCATTTGTCGATATGTCTCAAACAGAGCGATCTCGCTGTTGGGTGTGCGAGATTTTATTAATTCTGCTTGTGCGGCTTGCCATTCCCATAGGCTGATACTTGGATTTCGCATGTCGCGATAGGGAACTACGAGCCATGCGTTACGAATTTCGTCTAAAACTTTTATGGTGCTGATATCGCGAGGGTCTCTTTTGATTTTAACTTTCTTTTTTTTATTAGATGTAGCCTCAAAAAACAAGACATGTAGTGCTGGAGAGAAGTATTGTATGTGATCTAGTCTTATGCCACCGCGTTGTATAGATCGTTCGTATGTTGGTAGCAAGAGAGTTTTAACCACCTCTCGTTCTGCGAGTATAGGAGGCACACCGACACCTGGTTTTTGGTTATTTCCCCTGATTCCTTCGGTCCACTTATCTAGAGGTGTCATAGCGATGCCGCTATGTATTTTCCTTAGGTATGCGCCGGTTACATATTCGGCGAGCCATTTCTGCAAAGCTTTAAGTGTCACGACTGCTTTTTTTTCGGATGGGTATTCGCCTTTTTGTTTTATATTAGAGAATGTAGTACCTGGCAGAGTATGTATTTGTTCTGCGATGGTGCGGAAGACGCGCTCGACGTGCCCTCCGTAATGAGGAGTTTTGACTGGTCTATATTCGAGCCTTACATCGTATTCGTCGCAGAAATCTTTGATCCCGTTAGAGCGAAACTCCAAAGCGTTATCTACATGTATGCATGTTGGCTTTCCCCAGACTGGCCAGCTATGGTTTATGCCGAGACGTTCGAGCCAGTCGTCTTTGGGAAACATTGCATGTTCGAGGCACAGCCCTGTAGTTAGGAGCGATGAGTTTTCGAATGATACGAAGAATCCCAATATGGCTCTGCTAAATACATCTAGAGCGAGCGTTATGTTAGGTCTTCCGATCGGCAATCGCTCTTCATCGTCTACGAGTTCGATATCGAGTTTAGTGTGATCTATCTGGACGACAGCGAGAGGATAGTCTGCGCCTGGGAATTTTCCGTAGATTGCTCCGTATCGGTTGCGCGCTGTGTTGCGTCCCTCGCGGAGTTCTGTAGCTTTAAGCGGGTTTCGCATTGCTATGTGCCGTCGAATAGCACTTTTTCCAGGTGCGGCGATTTTTGCATCTCTGCACATCATTCTGACTCTTTCGACAGCTCGTTCCATGCGTGGTTTTTGTGGAGTTTCGTAATACTCTCGAGCAATTTTTTTGATCAATATAAGCTGTTTTCTAGATATTTTTGAACGTCGGCTTTTTTTTGTTGTTCTAGTATCGGTTAATCCGCCGATTGTTCCAGTTTGACGAAATTTTGCGAGCCAGCCATATATTGTCCGAGTGGCGAGTTTGTGTTCTTTGGCAATCTCTTCGGCTGTGTTTTTTTTACCTTCCGGCTTTTTTTCTAATAACGGTTTGATAATGTCGTAGCGTTTTTTTGCTAGCTCCTTTTGCTTTTCGGTTAGCATATCAAAAGTTGGTGCCGCAAATTTCTTACTTTTGCTTGGGGCTTTTAATCTCGAAGCATTGACTGTTATGATTGTTCCATTTTCTAGATTTTTCACCTCGAGCTTGTCTAATGAAAGCCATGAGACTATCTCAAAGCGTGCGTCAAGCTTATCGGACAAGGCTACGACTGTACCTGGTTCTGCTCGTATCTCGCTCATCCAATTGCCTTTAGAATGGTTTTGCTTTGTAGTACAGCCCAAGCATTTTTGTTTAACCTTATGCTTGTCGTTTGGCTAAAGCTTTTGTCGATATCGGCTAGCAATTTTCCTTGCGCGAGCAATTGCCATAGAGTTCGCCTTAGCGAGTCTTTTTCTTCGATTGTTCCGGCGGCTTGATCGAGAACTTCGGCAATGCTTGCTTTTTCCCCGATTGCACGCAAGGCGTGGAATATGCATGCAGCATTATGTGGTGGAGTGTGCTCTGATGCGAATGAGTATAGGAATTTGCTATTTTCAAGACGAGGCGTGCGAATATCGTCTTCGGTAACGACACAGAATTCCCAGCCTTGTTGCTCGGCGTAGTCTTTGGTAGCGGTGAACTTTGGAGCTAACTCTGTGGCTTGCTTTTTGAGGATACGCTTCGGTTTTACCTCGAATAGTTTTGTCGAACCATCTGCATAATCAATACGAGCGTCGGGAATATAACGCCTTTTGCGAGTATTTTCGTCTTGCCATTTTATAGCAACGGGTTGTTCCTCGATATCGATTACGTTGTCGTCAAAAAATTGCAGTATGAAGAAGTCTCGCTCCAGAGTAGACTCGAAGTGTAAATGCCAGCCACGATGCTTAAAATGCAGATGTCCCTGCACGGTCGTGTGGCTCCTAGGTATTTTGCGGACGGGCACAAGAGACTCCTCCAAGCAACAGTCAGGCAAGTATGCAATGGAATGATTATATCATGTCACCGTCGATCAGCGAAATTGGCAAATTTTATCGACAGTTTTTTTGCAATGCTTGCTGTAGGGCACGCTCGACCCACTGCGCTGTCTTCAAACCTTCGATATGAGCTTGAACCTTTACGCTAGCTCGCACTTGATTGTTGATGCCGTCGAGCTTCCAGTATCGCCCTTCGCCGTATGGGATACATACCCGCCCTGCATAGCCTTCGTTGCTCCAAGCGTGCAGTTTATTGCCAGTCAGAGTCTGTAATTCGCTCAGAGTAACTCTTCTCCCGCGCTTATGCAGATATTTTTTAGCAGAGTTAACTTCCGCCCGAGAGAACGCATAAAAGGGCTTGAGAAGAGCCTCTCGCACCGGGTCTAGTAGCAGAAATGGAGGATTACGCCCGTAGGATAGGATGGTATGGCTGAAGAGATTAACACTACGGCAGACATCGATGAAACGGCGCGGCCAATCGCCCCACAGCCAGAGTGCGGTTGATAAGAGCTTTGCTCGCTCCAATGGAGAGAGTTGGTAGATGCGCTCGTTGCCACGATGCCAGAGGGTATTTTCTTCGACATTGCTTTGCGGTCCGCCGACGGAGCGTATAGCTTGGCGCAGAGTCTTGCCCCAGCTTTTCGATGTTAACATTCGACAGAGCCACATCAGCAAGCGGAAGAAGACGAATGAGTATTGTGCGCCGTAATGCTCGTTTTCGGTCCATCCGCGCTCTAGTATACTCAAGAGATTTTCCTGTGCTTCGATGAATGCTTGCGGAGCTGTTTCGAGATAGTCTCTTTGGTCTTTACCACAGGCTACGCATAGGAAAGGTTGTTCGTTCGGGAAGGTGAGATGATTACCGCATGCGTGGCACTTGCTTACGAGGAAGACTTTATGCTTTGGGCAACAAGTAACGAAGGCTAGCCGATGATTGATGCGCGCGTATGGGATGGTGCCTTCTTCGAGGCATAGGGGGCAACGCGGGTATGCGAGCGGTAGTACTTCACCTTTACGGGAAGGCAGAGCAGGCAGCCAATCGAGACTATGTCTAGTTGCTGGCATGTTAGGAGTTATCAGGCGATTCCATCGATAGCAGGTTAGAGCTATGGCTTGCTCTTCCGTGAGCTCGGCTGCTTCGCTTATGGACAGAGCGCAGAATGGCGAGAGTTTGTCGAGGTCGCGCCCTTGCTTCGCGCCTAGTAGGACGCTACATGCGTCTTGCGTGGAGATATCGTTGCCGAGGCTGAGTCGAAACAGAATCGAGTATAGGCTTTCGCCATCGAGCGGCAGGGGACGCACCAACCACATAGATTTCACTATATATTTCCCTTGGAGAATATTTCGCTTATCCCTCAGTCCATAAGCGAGAATCGTTCCATGGGATTTTCCCTCCGCCAAAAAGAGGGTTTTTGAAAAATGACTGTTTTGCAAATGGAAATTAAAAGCCCTTGATTTACTTAGCTTTTAAATCGTCACTGCAAGGATTATCGAAAAAACTGCAACCTTTAAGGAAAAACTGCAATGTTTAAAGAAATTTTACAAACAATATCAGCATTACTTTAGGCTTTGCTTATATTTTGCCGCAGGGAGGGATTGAACCTCCGACCTCACCCTTACCAAGGGTGTGCTCTCCCACTGAGCTACTGCGGCGTTATTTTTTATGAATAGCATGCTAGTTATTTGAGAGCAACTTATGCTATTTGCATCGAGTTGAGTTTTTTGTTGTCAATAGATTTTTCTTAAATTTTTGTTTATAAAAAGGTATTGACTTTTTGTTTTGTTTTGCTGTATTATTCACCGACTAGAGAATCTAGATCATTTCGGTCAGAAGGGGACTATCAGAGGGAGCAGAGGGAGCAGAGAGAGCAGAGAGAGCAGAGGGAGCAGAGAGAGCAGAGGGAGCAGAGGGAGCAGAGAGAGCAGAGGGGGGCTGGAGAAGTTAGGGGGATTAGTGGACTTAGGAATTCGGGGGAGTAGAAGGGGTTGCTAATGGACTATGTCTGGAATGGACTAGAGATTAAATTTAAGGGACGAGAGACTTATGGCATCGATTGATAACAGCGGTGGTCGAGGCATTGGTGGCGATGTTAGTGACACGCTTGGTGTATTGCGCGATCAGGCACGCGGTGTTTCGCCTACGGGCGATGGTGATCGAGGCGCTCAGGCGTCTGCTACGGAGCGAGATGTTTTGTCATTGAGCAGCGAGGCGGTTGCGCGCCAGCGTCAGCTAGAGAGCGGCACATTTGAGCGTAATATAGACGAGGAGCGAGCGAGTTTGCTTGTTCTGCAGGTACAGCAGAGCATTGCGACCCAAGAGCCCGGTAGCCTTACTGGTTCGAGCAACGAGAGCAGGCGTTTGATTTCCTTCTTGCGTTGATTCTCTGCACTAATTTTTTACGACCGTTGAGTTTTAGCAGTGACGCAAGATTTTATCAGAGCTCCAGAAGATAGAGTGCGCTTATGGCGTTCTTTCCTGCGCCTTATGGGCATTAGCTTGGCTGGTATAATGCTGTTTTTGCTTTTGCTTGCGCTGGCGGTTTTGTGATAATTTGAGTTTGCAATATGCTAGCCAGCTAGCCAGATCAGCTAGCTTTGTGGTCTTTGGCGAGTTGCTGGCGAGCTGGCGAGCTGTATAGAGGTTGCAGCTCAAGCGAGTAAGTTTCTATCCAGCGGATTTACTCTCCCCTCTTCTCCTGTTTTTTTCTGCTATAGTTGTCTCTCCTTGACGACAGCTTGCAAGAATGCCAAGCGTCTTTTCGTAGCCAAAGATAGAGTTTTCAGCCCTTGTTGCAATTTTATTGAGTTTTCCAGCCAGCGTTGTTCTAGACTGCGCTTGATATTTGCTACGGGGCTTTTTTTATTTATTTCTGTGATAGTGACTTTGCCTTGCTTATAGCTTGCGAGCACGCAAGTGCTAGCTTCGTGCTCGAAGATTCCGTTTTCGAGCACGCCTGGTATTTTATCGAGTTCTTTTGCGAGCGTTGCTACATTTTTCGGCTTCCATTCGCCCCACGCGCAATCGAGCGTCATGTTTCCTCCGTCTGTTAGCTCTGGTTTTTCGCTGCCACCTCGTATTACAGCACTTCCCTTTCGTTGCATGACATTTTCGAATAGGGACACGACCTTACGCCTAGTCAGTCGCCATGCGAAGGGCTCTATTTCTACGGGCAGAGGAAAGGCACCGAGCTGTTTTTTGACTTTATTTTTTTCTGCGATGACGATCATTTTTGCGCAACTTTGCGCGAGTATTTTTTCTCTGAGCAAGCACCCGCCGCCGCCTTTTATGAGTCGTAGTTTTGAGTCGATTTCGTCTGCGCCGTCTATAATCATCTCGATGGGATTTTCGGCACTTGAGTTGCGTTCGGTTAGTTCTTTGTCTTCTGCGATGGGCAAGCCGAGTTTTTTCGCGAGGGCTAGGCTTTTTCGCGAGCTAGCGATGCACATTTCGGGTCGTTTTTCTGGTGCATTTGCGAGGGCTTTTATGAATTCTTCAGCTGTTGATCCCGAGCCGAGAGCTATTCGCATATTTGGCTTTATGTATTTTTGCAATGCGTGTTGAGCTGCTGCGATTTTTTCGAGCAAACTTGCGTTTTTTTGATCGCTTTGTTTAGATTTTGTCGAGCGAGACGGCATATAATTTGCTTGTTATCTTTAGAGATTGAAAAGCTACCATCCCTATTATAACCCCAACAAAAGATTTGGTCACCCTTTTTATTTTACGATTAGAGGAAGATTTATGGAAGCGGTATCGCATATTGGCAGCGTTAATGGCAGGGGAGCTGTTGAGTCGCCTGGTCGAGATTTGTCGTTTTATCGTCGCTACCCTGCGACGGATGCTAATGGAGTTGTTAGGCGAGGTGATAGTACGAGCAGGAATATATCTCGAGCTACACAAGGTACGCAGGCTCCCTCACCATCGGTTAACTCGACCCGAGCCTTTGCGGATGTTCTACGCAATGGATTGGTTGGCACTGGAGGCACTGGAGGCACTGGAGGCACGGGGGGGAGTAGGGGGGTGGTGCAACAAAACAATTTTTTCCGTTTAGGTAGCGGTGGAGCTAATAGGGATGGTAATTCGAGGATAAGCTCGAATGGCTCTCTTTTTGATACGGCTGGGCAAGGAGTAATAGCTAAAGCAGGCAACGGAGCGGTCACCAGTGGACATAGCGATGTTGCATTAGGGCGAGCTAGAGGAGTTTTTTCTGAGCGCTTTATAGAAGCGAACCCTGTTTTTTCGCCGCCGCCGCGCGAGTTGCCTAAAGAGTTGCCCAAAGAGTTACTGAAGAGCAATGGTAGTTTTTCTAGCTATGGCTTGCCGAACTCTAGTGATGCGATTAGCGGCGAGTTATCGCGAGATTTGTTGCAGGCTTTGCAACGCTATCGAGTTGCTGCCGAGATACAAGGTTAGAGTTATACTGTTACTATCAGTATTAGTATAATATAATGGGGCTTACGTATTTTACTAGACAAGGCGGGGAAAACAGCGAAGGTAAGCGGATTGTAGTAGGAGTGGTGCGAATCACGGCGTTTTTTTGAAGAATTTCCGCAAAAATAAATTTTTTGACAAGCGCACGACAATACAATCTGCAAGAAACAGTTCAAACTCGAAGAAATGGAAGCAGATCACATCACGCCTTGGAGCAAGGGTGCAAAACTATCGATGAAAATTGTCAGATGTTATGTAAGGCGTGTAATCGTAGTAAGATGGGAAGTCGACAAATGAATTTTGAACAATCTCATATAGAAGGTATAGCCAAGGTTTTGGGCGACACAAATGATGGGTTGTCGGGATCTGAAATTGGGCGCATTCTTAAGGGGGTGGGAATCCAAGACATCGATTCGGGCAATACCAAATGGAAGCGTTTGTGTAATGCATTAGTTAATCATAAGGATCCTTCTTATAACCATATAGTAAAGTTCATTGAGGACGCGATGGCTCTAGCACGCTACCTTGAGAATCCTGACAATTTTTTTTCTCTTCAACGAAAAATCAACAAAGTTCTTTCTTTATGTGGGCTGACTGTCAAAGACGACGGTAAAATTTCGCAAGTTACACAAGCAAAAACCATCAATGATGCCATTAAGCGAGCGAACGACTTCAAAACCAAACTTGAAGAACGCAATGTTCACCAAGATATTCTGCAATGTTGTATGAACGAGATTAGAGATGAAAATTATTTTCATACTGTTTTCGAAGCGATGAAGAGCATCACAGTTAAGATCCGAAACATTGATAGGAGCAATCATCTTAATTTATTCGAAGGGCAAGAATTGGTCAACAAAGCTTTCTCATCGAGAGAAAACAAAGACCCACATCCATTAATTGCGATCAACTCTCTGAACAGCGAGACATTGCGAGGAGAGCAGAGAGGTTTTATCAAGTTGCTAAAAGGTCTTTATGGCACCATTCGAAACCCGCTTGCTCACGAGCCCAGAAAAGATTGGGAGATGACAGAGCAAGATGCACTTGATATTATGAGCACGATTTCGCTTGTACACCGAAAATTGGACAGAGCAAAGGAATATCTATATCTTGTCTAGTAAAATACATAAGCCCCAAAATAATATCTTAGGCAATCTGATTTTGGATTTAGATTTTTGATTTTGCGTTAGAAGTTGCTTGTGCTAATGGGCGCACTCTTCTATAGTGCGAGTAGTGTTACCTATTTCATTAGACGCGCTTAAACGCGCATTGGTTTCGAGCTAGCGATTGCTAGCCCCTTGAGACTTCTGAGTCCCCCTCTGAGCCCCCTGAGCATTAGGCATGCCCTACAACATAGCAGTTATCGGAGCGACTGGCAACGTTGGTCGAGAGCTATTGGCCATGCTTGCCGAGCGGGATTTTCCAGTATCGAATATAGACGCTCTTGCGTCTTCGCAGTCGATAGGCAAGGAGGTTTCTTTTGGCGATTCTTCTTCGCTTCGAGCGCAAAACCTTGATAATTTTGACTTTTCGTCTAGTGACATAGTATTTGCCTGCGCTGGAGCGGAGGTTTCGGCTCGCGTTCTGCCGTCTTTATCCCGCTCTTGTCCTCTTGTTATCGACAATTCATCGCACTTCCGCATGCATAAGGATGTGCCGCTAGTTATTCCTGAGGTTAACGGAGAGGCATTACAGGAGTTAGGCAATAGTAATCGTTTAGTTTCTAATCCGAATTGCTCGACGATAATCTCGTTGCTAGCCTTAGCGCCGCTGCATCGTCTCACGCGCATTTCCCGAGTTCAAGCCTCGACCTACCAGTCTGTTTCTGGCGGCGGTCGAGCGGCGATGGATGAGCTATTTTCGCAAACGAAGAAGGTCTACATAAACGAGTCTGGTAGTCCACAGCATCATACGAAACGTATAGCTTTTAATGTTATTCCGCATATAGATAAGTTTCTTTCAGATGGTTTTACGAAGGAGGAATGGAAGATGTCTGTTGAGACGAAGAAGATTCTTGATTCCAGAATAGAGTTAGTAGCGCATTGCGTAAGGGTTTCGGTATTTATAGGTCATGCGATTGCGTTATTCGTAGAGTTTGAGGGACCTATTGATATCAGGGATGCTAAGGCTGCGCTACGGGATGGTGCTGGAGTTAGTTTGTTGGACGAGCCTATCGATGGAGGATATGTGACGCCGGTTGATTGTGCAGGCGAGGACGATGTTTATGTGAGTCGTTTGCGCAAGGATTTTTCTCGTCCTAACAGTTTAGTTCTTTGGGCGGTTGGCGATAATTTGCGCAAGGGAGCGGCTTTGAACGCGGTTCAGATAGCCGAGCGCGCTATTTCGGACAAGATACTATAGGTTATCTGTTTGATGCTTTTAGGTACCTACTCGCCATTTTCGGTAAGTTTTGTTCGAGGAGTTGGCTCTCGCCTTTACGATAGTACGGACAAGAGTTATTTAGATTTTGCGAGTGGCGTTGCTGTGACGGGTTTAGGACATAGCGATCCTTTGATACTAGAGGCACTTTCGCGTCAGCTTGAGAAGATTTGGCATGTTTCAAATTTTTTCCACATCACTTCGCAGGAGCGTTGTGCGGAGCGTCTTTTGTCTCTTTCTCCATTTGCGAGCGGAGTTTTTTTCTGCAATTCTGGCGCTGAGGCGAACGAGGCGATGCTGAAGTTATCGCGCCGCACGCACTATGTAGAGGGACAGGGACATCGTTATCGGACATTGACTTTCCGTAATTCGTTTCATGGTCGCACTTTTGCGCTTATAGCTGCCTCTGGTCGCAGCTCTCACCTTGAGGGCTTTGGTCCGCCGATGGATGGCTTTGACATAGTAGATGTAGGGGATCACGCTGGTATTGAGTCTGCGATCGATGATGAGACGGCTGCGATCATGATAGAGCCGATTCAGGGAGATGGGGGTATATTTGTTATTCCGAATGAGGAGCTTCGTTATCTTCGAGCTCTTTGTGATTCTCGAGGATTGCTTCTTCTTTTTGACGAGATTCAGTGTGGCTGTGCTCGCACTGGCAAGCTATGGGCGCATGAGTGGTCTGGCATCAGTCCGGACATACTGACTAGTGCGAAGGGTTTGGGTAATGGGATACCTGTTGGAGCGGTTTTAGCATCGGAGCGTTGTGCAGTAGCTTTTGCGCCTGGCTGTCATGGCTCGACTTATGGAGGCAACACTTTAGCGATGGAGGTTGTTCTTGCGACTTTGTCTCGTTTTAGCGGGTCTGGTTTTTTATCGTCGGTTATTGAGAAATCGTCTTTATTGCGGGAGTTGCTAGAGGATTTGCAAGGGCGGCATGGAGACATTATTTTGGAGGTTCGAGGCAAGGGTTTGATGTTGGGATTAGCATTACGACGAGGTTCAGCGCATGACTTTGCTGCGCGAGCTTTATCTTTGGGTTTAGTTGTGATTCCTTGTTCTGGTAATGTTGTGCGTTTGTTACCGCCACTTACGATAAGTTTAGAGGACATCCGCGAGGGAGTTGATTTATTATTTTCGACTTGCAGTGGATTTGTTTGTGATGAGAGTTAAGCGTGACTTTCTTGATTTAGATTCTTTGGGCGCTCCTTTACTAAGGGAGTTACTATCGAACGCACGAGCATTGAAGCGAGACAGGCTTTTGTGTCGCGATTCTTTATGTGGTCGGACATTAGTTATGGTTTTTGAGGCGCCATCTACTCGCACTCGAGTTAGTTTTGACATAGCGATGCGCAGTTTAGGGGGCGAGGTTATTTCTCTTTCTGGTCATGAAATGCAATTGTATCGCGGAGAGACACCTAGTGACACTGCTCGAGTTTTATCACTTTATGCGGATGCGATATTGCTGCGCACGGACGATCCATTACGCTTGCGTTCGATGTCGGAGTCGTCTCGAGTTTCTGTTATCAATGGTTTGACGAGGGCGAGCCATCCTTGTCAGGTTTTGGCGGACATTATGACTTTTGAGGAGCGATTAGGTTCGATTGAGGGGGAGACTTTATCTTATTTTGGAGATGGTTCGAACAATGTAGCTGCGACTTGGCTACAGGCTGCGGGTTTATTTGGTTTGCGATTGCGTATAGCTTGTCCGACTTCGCATTCACCGGACTCTGCATTAGTTTCTAGGGCTAGGGCTAGGGGAGGAGATATATTGATAACGGA
>JABAAS010000090.1:0-2011 GCA_014238625.1 Alphaproteobacteria bacterium
GAGTGGCCCGCAATATCCCTAATCTAGCCCTTCTACGCAAGAGTTGCAAGGTGACTCTTCTACCAGCCCTATCAGCTCTACTTTTGGCATTGTAGTAGACAGGGGGATAAACACGCTTTACCGCCGTTCGCTATCTTTTGCGTTAGAGCGTGGTTCGTCGGAGCTTGACTTATCAGACTCTCCTGGTGTTTTGGACTATGGTTCGTCTATTTTTTTTGCAAACTTGCATTCTTCGGTAGATTCCAGCTCGGATAGTATATTTGCGCTTTATGCGACTCCGATGCTTGACGATGGGGATAGGTTGCTTGGCACTTTGTTTTTTCTGCAGACGCGGGAGCAATTTTTTCGAGAATTATTGTCCCAACAAAATTCAGCTACCAGTAGTAATGGTATTGCGGTATCTTTTTTTGATAGCGAGAGAGTTTGGCATGGAGTTGGTACTGGTAATGCTGAGCTGAAGGGCTGGATTAGGGATATTGCGGACCACTCGGAGGGCATTGGTTTGAGTGCGGATCAGGTAAACAAATTTGTATTTTTCTACCCTCTGCAGTTATTTGGCGAGGATTGGGATATTGTTGTAGCCGACCCTGCTGGCGCGGGTGTTTTTGAGGTTCCGTCCTCTATTTCGGCGGGAGGGGGTGATTTGCCGAGCGAGCAATCGTCTCTTTTGTTCTATGGCATTATAGTTTGTGGTTTCTTGAGTTTTATTTTGTTAATTTTCGGTCAGGTTTTTTCTTCTCGTAAGGGTTCTTCTGGAGGCGAATCGACATTATTATCTAGTCTTCGAGCTTTTGAGCGAGGAGAGAGGGCGCTCCCTTATACTTTACGCAAGGATCGTTTAGGCGAGCATGCGCGTTTTTTGCGAGATTTAGTTGCTCGCGCGCGCAGTGTTGCGAGCGTTGCGAGTGGCATCAGTGATACTCGTCGTATGGACGATGCTCGTCATCGTCGTTTAGAGGGACTAGTTATAGACTTTCAAGAGAAGGTAGGTGTTGCGACGGGCGGTCTTACGAATGCGACAGGTCAGCTAGTTGCTTCTTCGAGCGAGATGCGTCGTCAGTCTGGTCAGGCGAGGACTGTGACTCAAGAGATGGTTCCGCGAGTTGCGAGCACGACCCAGCGAGTTCGCGGAGCTGCGGAGCAGATATCGTCATTGACGAAGGCGATGGACAGGATTAACCGCCGTGCGCAGGAATCGACTCTTGCGATTCGTCAGAGTGTTACTAGTACGGAGAAGGCGGACGCATCGGCGAAGCTATTAGCGTCGGCGTCGGATTCTATTGGTTCGGTTGTTCAGTTAATTCAGGATATTGCAGGTCAGGTTAACTTACTTTCGTTGAACGCGACGATTGAATCGGCGCGAGCTGGCGATGCGGGCAAGGGATTTGCGGTTGTTGCGGCGGAGGTTAAGAATTTAGCGGATCAGACGACGAAGGCGACGGAGCAGATAGCGGGTCTTATAGACAATCTTCAGACGAGCTCTGGCGATGTTTTGCGAGTTTTAGAGGAGATTCGCACGACCGTTCGCAGTGCTGAGGGAGTTGTTGCGGGTATTTCCGAGACGATGCAGCAGCAGCGTCAAGTAGGCGAGGCGGTTGCGAGCAGCATGGTTGGAGCTGCGAACGATGTTGCGACGATTCAGGCGAGTTTTTCAGCTGTAGATAGTGCTTCAGAGGGAGCGGACAAGCATGCGGAGGAGTTATCGCAAAGCGTTGAGTATTTGCGTTCGCAATCTAGCGCATTAGACGCGCATATCCGTAATTTCATGGGCGAGATTCAGAAGGCGTAGTTTTTTATTAGCCCCCCTTTTGTGTGCACGAGGGCTACGCCTGCAAGGTAGAGCGCAGGTCATTTTACAAGGATCCTCTTGCAAAAGCCCGAGTGCAACAACCATAGTGCAACAGCACTCACTTTCACATCCAAGTTTAATATAGAGATATAAATATGGATTATTTATATGGCTTACATATTGCATACCTTACCTATTTTATAGGTACAGCGAGTCCTGGTC
>JABAAS010000090.1:2021-4676 GCA_014238625.1 Alphaproteobacteria bacterium
GGTGTTGAATATGCTAAGAAAATGTTTTCCGATATAGAAGTTTTATGTTGGGACACTGGTGATCCATATCCAAATCATATAAAAGAATGGAGTGGCGATTGGATTATTTCTTACAGAGGAGATTTTATTTTTCCTGAATATCTGTACCGAAAGGCGAAAAAAGGAGCAATCAATTTTCATCCAGCACCCCCAAAATATAGAGGATTAGGAAGTCAACATTATGCCATTTATTACGGTGATAAAACTTATGGATCAACTTGTCATCATTTAGATAAATCAGTTGATACAGGCACAATAATCGATGTCGAACGTTTCACCATATCACCGCTTGAAACTGCATCTTCATTACGATATCAAGTGGGTGTTCATTGCTTGAAACAATTTTTAAAATTGCTTACCAATTATATTTTACCAGAAAAACCCTTGCCAATATCAAATGAAGAATGGGGAAAATATCTTTACAAACAATCGGAAATTGACAATTGGTTGAAAAAAATGCAACAGCACTCACTTTCACATCCAAGTTTAATATAGAGATATAAATATGGATTATTTATATGGCTTACATATTGCATACCTTACCTATTTTATAGGTACAGCGAGCCCTGGTCCTGCCAATATTGCTACAATGCAAATTTCTTTGGAAAAAGGTAGGTTAGCAGGATTAATATTTGCGTTTGGTGTTATAACGGGTTCTATCTTTTGGGGAACTTTGGCTGCGTTTGGTTTAGGAGCTGTTCTAGTTAAATTTCCATCGATTCTTCAATTACTTTCAGTTATTGGCGGAATATATATGTTTTGGCTTGCCTATAACAATTGTATAAAAATAATAAATAAAAAACCGCTTGTCGTGGGCACAAACAAAGAAAACAAACGCGTAAATAAAAGAAATAAATATTACTTACAAGGACTTGCTTTACATTTAACAAATCCTAAAGCCATATTAGTCTGGATGTCAACAATCCTACTAGGAACACAAAATAGCGCTCCCAATTTACACACCCCTTACCTGATCGTCTTTGGATGTGTTCCCTTGGGAATTTCAATTTTTTGCGGGTACGCTTTATTTTTTTCTAACAAATTAATGATATCATACTATAAGGAAATATATAAACCGTTTACTTTATTTGTTGCTATATTTTTCATTGGCGCAGGTTTTACATTATCTTACAAGCCAATAATGGTTTTGTTGTTTTAATATATAATGTTTTTTGCAAGAACTATCGTAAAAGAATTTATTTAACATTGGCATAAAGATAATTTAGTACTGCATTTTTATTGCCACTACCAAACATTGCTAAGACGCTTGAAAACAGTAAGCCAAAGACGCGCTGTAGCGCGTTAGCACTTCGTGCGTTTTTTAATTTAAGCGTGCTAACGCACGCCTACTATGGGAGGGCTTTTGCGGGGGAGGTTGGCCTCGTAGGCTTAAGCCCCTCACACCCCCCTGTTTGTTAATCTACTCGCCCACCCTTTGTGCGCACGCGGGCGCGCCCGCAAGGTAGCGCAAGCCCGCGTGCAAAAGTCTGCGTGCAAGCAAAGACGCGCTGTAGCGCGTTAGCACTTCGTGCGTTTTTTGTAATTTAAGCTTGCCGTAGCAAGCAGGGACGAGTCCCTGCTGCGCAGAGCTTTTTGCGAGGGACTCGTCCCTCGCGCTCCCTATTTGTTAATCTACTCATCTCCCCCGCCCCAGAAGAATGCGCGCGCGCTTTCCGCTGGTAGCGGCGCGTCTCTCGCCAATGCATGAGATTCCTCCAACTCGCCCGCCGCTAGTCGTTTTAATATCCCTGCCAATCTTTCGTTGAGCTCCCTTTGCGCCGCCGAGCCTTTACCCACCGCCTTACCTCCCTCTTTACCCCCCGCCTTACTGGTTTTTTTCTCCAGGGTCTGTTCTAGCAACTGCTCGATAGCATATTCCAGCGCACATTCGCTCCAAGCCCGCAAGAAGAGGTTTTGCTTTTGTTTTGCACGATTTTGTACAATTTCGAGTCTTGTTTTTTTGAGGAAGAATCCGTTGATGGCGTTGCATAGTTCTTCGATATCATTTTCGCGTTGCACGGAGCAGATTCTGTATTTACCGAGCGTGTTTTTTTCTTTTTCGAGGAAGCATTGGGCTGCTTGCTGATATTCGCCGAGCGTTTTTCGAGCTTTTTCTCTTTCTGCGCCGTCTGCTTTGCTAACGATGAGGAAGTCGGCAAGCTCTAGGATTCCTCTTTTCATGCCCTGCAGAGCGTCGCCGCTTTTTGTTGAGACGAGTAGTATTATGCAATCTACATAGTCGGCGATGGCGGTTTCTGCCTGCCCTGATCCGACCGATTCGATGATGATGTGATTAAACCCGCAGTTTTCGTATATCATTATGCTTTCGAGCAAGCCTCTTGCGAGCGCTTCACCTTTTACGGCGGGCGAGGGTCGTACGAAGATTCGCTCGTTGTTTGAGATTGCGTGCATTCTTGTTTTGTCGGCGAGTATTGCTCCTCCTCCTCCGACGGCACTTGGGTCGACTGCGACTACGGCGATCTTTGCTTGTTCTGCTTTTGCTTCGGATTTTTTCAATAGTTGAGCGCATAGCGCTGCGATCAGACTAGACTTTCCCGCCCCTGGCGCTCCAGCGATAGCGATACGGCGACATAGAGGGGGAGGAGAGGAGGGGGT
>JABAAS010000091.1:0-293 GCA_014238625.1 Alphaproteobacteria bacterium
GGCGAAAATATGGCTGAAATACATTGCCACGGCTCAAAAGCTATCATCAATGCCATCGTCGATGCTTGGCAGGCGCAGGACAGTTTGAGACTGCGTTTGGCAGAGCCAGGCGAATTTACTAAAAGAGCGCTGCTCGCCGGAAAAATCGACATAACTCGAGCAGAAGGGCTGATCGACCTCATAAACGCTGAAACACAGGCGCAAAGAAGGCAGGCTCTCGCACAAAGCGAAGGCGAATTGGCAAAGCTATACGCAGATTGGAGCGAAAGGTTGTTCGATCTATTATGCCAACG
>JABAAS010000091.1:303-4674 GCA_014238625.1 Alphaproteobacteria bacterium
TGCTACGCCAGACGAGATGCAGGAAAAACCTATCGCTATATTGAAAAAAGAAATCTCACAGCACCTTAAGCTCGCAGATAGTGCTGAACGCGTAAGAAGTGGAGTCGCCATCGCTATAGTCGGCAAACCAAATGTCGGTAAGTCTAGTTTGCTCAATCGTATAGCGCAGGAAGAGGCAGCAATCGTCTCCGCGCGCGCAGGAACTACTAGAGATGTCGTGCGGGTCAAGGTCGAAATAGCAGGACTCGCCGTAGATTTGCTCGATACCGCTGGGTTGCGGGCAGCGCGAAGTGAGGTCGAAGAACAAGGCGTAAAGCGCGCAAAAAAAACTGCTCAACAAGCGCATATCGTGGTTCGGTTGCTCGACGCAGGTAAAATCGGTAAAAATAAAATGAGAGTGAAAAAGTCGGAAAAAAGTCAGAAAAAAGCCGAAGAAATTCCTCACGATCTCCTAGTCCTCAATAAAAGCGATTTGTTGGGGGCTCTTGCCAAGCAGAAGATTAAAAATAGCGAAGAGTTTGCAGGTTGCTTTTTACTCTCGGCTTTCAGCGGGGAGGGGGTTTATGAGTTCCTTGATGCTTTGAAGGGGAGGCTCGAGGATATTCCGAAAGCACTCGCGCCTACTCGTGCGCGTTATAGGCAGGTTTTGGCGCAGGTTTGTCACAACTTGCAGCAGGCGCAATCCGGTGAGGATTGGGCTCTGCAGGCGCAGGCGTTGCGCGAGGCTTATGAGGCTATGGGGCGTTTGACCGGAACTAGGGATATTGAGGCGGTTTTGGACAAAATCTTTGCCGATTTTTGTATTGGTAAGTAGTGAGAAAAAAAACGCGCTTCGCGCGTGAGCACTCCGTGCATTTGCGCATTGCAAGCAATGCGCTCTTTGTAGTTTAAGCGTGCTAACGCACGCACTATTGCATAGGGCTTTGCGGGGGGCTTAAGCCCCCCACGCCCCCCTGTTTGTTGTCCTCCTTTCAGCGCAACTCTACTTAGCTCAATTAGCTAAAGCGCATAAGTGTGCTAACGCCCCCCTAATTGCTAAAGATAGAGCTCCGTTGCTGCCAAATGCGGAAAATAGATAGAAAATTGTTTAACAACGCAATAATAAAAATTATGTAAAGCATCTCAATTATTCCCCCTCTGACAATCATACCTCCCGCAATTAACGGAAAACCAAAAACTCCTATGAAATACGATAAGCTGAAAAGAAGCAGTGTCTGAGGTACTAATCCAGTAGGTGCCTCGTTGGCAGCTAAACCATTTATCACAGAATATGCAAGACCATAGCCAGTGCCCAATATCACAGAAGAAAAAATATAAAGATAAACATCCTCCGTAAATCTGATAAACATGAAAATCGATATAACTATCAATAAAGTCAAAAAAAATGTCGAAATAAATGGATCAAAACGAGAAACATAGCCAGAAAAAAATAAACGACCGCTGATTGCCGATAGTATAAATCCTCCGAAAAATAACGAATAGTCAAAGCCAAATAACTCAGCGTAAGTCGTCTGAAAACTCGATAATCCTCCAAAAATACACGCACCTAATCCAACCATGATAATCGGATAAATCGAGTTAGAATAAAAAATCCTCGAAATATACCTCAAAGATATGCGGCTGATAGATGGTGCAAGCTCATAACTGCCTCTGAAAATGCTATCTAAATAAAAGTAAATGCCAGAACCCATAACAGAACATACGCCAGCTAGTAAAAAAGCACTCTCAATCGGAAACCCTAAATAAGTCGTAAGACGACCAATTAAAGGACCAGTGCCGATGCCAGACATCATCGAGCCAGAAAGTAATGCAAAATAACGCATGCGACTGCGTGAGCCGATAATCAATGAAACTAATATCGGCGCTAAAGTGTAAAATACTCCCCAACCCATACCTAATAGCAAAGCATAAAGTAACAAGTCGTAGCCAAGATAAATACCTAAACTCTGGCTTACAAAAAAACCTAGCATCGATAAACTAAGAAAAAAGCCAGAAATGCCAGCAGATCTCGCTAATCCAAATCTGTCCGCTATGTGACCAGATAATACAACTAGTAATACAGTGCTGATGGTCGCAGTCGAGATTATCGCTCCCGCAAAAGCCTCATCGCCTCCCCTTTCTAAAATCATTAAGGGAATTAAAAAAGTAACTCCGTAAGCAATTGAAAAAAAATAACCACCTAAACATAAAAAAATAAAATTGGTGGATGAACTTACAATCCTCATAAATATACTAGCCCCCAAATCGTCCGTGAGTTACTGATCCGCGTAAGACCAATTCGGATCGTAAGCATTGTGAGGAGTACGCAACTCTCTCAGAAAACGACCAGTAACATCTACAGTAACTAAACGAGAACGACCTATGCGCGCTCCCTTAGGCGTGCGATCCTTCTTGAAAAATACTAAAACTCGACCATTCGGAGACCAGCTCGGTCCCTCTACACGAAAACCCTCCGATAAAATACGCATGTTCGCTCCATCTATATCCATAACACCAACCGCAAATCTACCATACAGCTGACGCGTGAAAGCTATCTTGTCACCGCGTGGAGACCAAACCGGAGTCGAAAATGAACCAGCAGAAAAACTAACTCGCTGAACATTGCCACCGCGCCTCGTCATCGTGTAAATCTGAGGCTTGCCACTGCGGTCCGAGACAAACGAAATGTAATCGCCCTCAGGAGAAAAGCTCGGCGAGGTGTCTATCGCTCGGTTAATCGTCAATCGGCGACGGCGTCCAGAAGATAAGTCGTAAGTAAATATCTCGCTGTTGCCAGACAAAGATTGCGCGTAAATAATGCTCTTGCCGTTCGGTGCAAAGCGCGCAGCGTAAACTAATCCTTCTCCTAGCTGTAAAACAGTCTCGCGATTTCCTCGCGAAAGATCGATAAGGCGGATTGAGCTAGAATTTTTCGTTAGTGCCGTGTAAATAGCTCGCCTGCCATCAGAAGAAAAACGAGGGTTCAATACAATAGCTCGACGCCGCTTCGTCAAAAAACGGCGGTTAGCTCCATCGTAATCCATTATCGATAAACGCTTCCAAAGACGCTTGCCACGCAAGACCTCCGAAACATAAAGAATGCGACTGTTGAAGTAACCTCGCTCTCCAGTCAAGCGGTGATAGATCGTATCAGATATCTTGTGCGATAAAACCCGAACAGAACTAGAGTCTAAATCTTCTCGCGTAAGCGGACGCTGAAGTCGAATATCCCATATTTGTAATGTCGCTCGAAACAAGCCCTTACTCTTATGCAAGTATAAAGACAAAATCGCGTCCGCACCCGCTATGCGGAATGAAGAAAAGTTCGGAACCATGTCTAGCGATAGCTTCTTATAGAGAAAAGAATCCCTATCGATAATCCGTATCAAGCCAGAGCCGCGTAAGTCCGATTCTATAATATTCCGTACTATCTTGGCTCGATTCGCGGAAAAACCTTTATGCTCAATGTCCGTAATGCCTAGACGGATAGGGCGGAATGTACCCTGATGGATGTCGATGCGTAGCTGTCCATAGCTCTCAGGCGGTAGCAGTAGCAAAGCTGAAAAAAATATTGGTAAAAATATATGTCTAAAAATATATCTAAGCGCATTCATAAGTGAATTCCCAAGTGAATTCCCAAGTGAATTTTTAAGTGAATTTTTAAGTGAATTTTTTGGCGCGGTGGGGAATTCTCGTGAAAGCATATAATCTAAAGTCCAAATAAACGGCGCGGGTCAAAGCGCAATATAGTCCTCTCCCATAAAGGATATTTACTCAATGGCAGTTTCAATGGTGAGCAAGCACCATCCGATAGCGTTCGTAAGGCAGCCTCGGCAGCACTGCGGAAAAATGGATCGCGCGACATTCGAGACTTATCTATAACACGAACTTCTATAACATAGGCATTTTGGTCAAGCGTCAAATCTAAATCTACCACTAAATTCTCTAACGAAGGCGCGCCTATCGGCGGACTCCAGCAGGCAAAAATATGCTTGCGAAATGCCGCAAGCTCGCTCGCAGTTAAAATCTGTTCGGAACTTAAAAGTAGCGGTTCGGAAGTATCCTCTAAACTCTCATCGCTAGGCGTCTCTGCAAGTGCTTCTTCAAGAGACTCTTCGAAACTAGCCTCTGGTTTTTGCTCATCTTCGCTCGCGCTATCTTCTTCTAACGAGGATAAAATATCTTCGATAGGATCGCTAGAATCGGAGCTTTTATCGGTAGAATCTGGCGGTTTCGGCTGCTCAACCTTGCTAGCTGCTCGTTTCGGTGTCTCCTTTGGGAGTTCCTTTTTTTCTTTCTTTTCTTGCTCCTCTTTTTTCTCTGGTGGTTTGGTATTTTCTAGTTTCACCTTCTTTTGCGGGCGCGTTTTAGAGCGCGACAAGGAGGCTTGCA
>JABAAS010000092.1 GCA_014238625.1 Alphaproteobacteria bacterium
CCAAGCAAAGCGAGAGTTACAGCCCAGATTGCGGCTTTTCGCAGCTCTTTTCCTACGGCAGGCCCTGCGGTTTCGACTCGTCGATATTCGAGCACGCTTCCTTCATTTTCGAGCAGATTTTTGATTTTATCCACGCTATCCTGGGGGTTCCAAACCTCCCCTCGTTGCAAACGAGGCTTTTGTATTCGCAATAGAAAGATAGTATTAGAGTCGAACTCTTGCAGTAGCAGATTTCCATCAGTTGCGTTGCGCAATTTTCTACGCAAGTTTGCCAAATCGGGAGGCGTTTTAGTTTCGAACTCGACGAGGACTCCGCCGCGGAAATCGATACCGAAGTTGATACCCCGCCAGAGAACGAAGACTACAGCAAACAGCACGAGTGCTAGAGAAATCATTAGCGTAGCTTTGCGCCAACGCATGAAGGGTATGGTTGTTAGCTGAGAGTTGGGTCGCAGCAAGGCGAAGGGATTAAACTTTTTCACGGAGGTTTATTTTTTAGAGTTAACTTCAGACAGGCAATTTTCGCGATGAGGATGTGCGCAGCCACCAACCGATGAGCATGCGAGTTAGCATAATAGCAGTAAACATGGATGTTGCGATTCCCAAGGACAGAGTTACGGCGAATCCTCGAATTGGTCCAGAACCGAATGCGAAGAGTATTACGGCGGCGATCAATGTTGTTATGTTGCTATCGAGAATGGTAGCGATTGCCCTTTTGTATCCTGCTTCGATATTTGAGATCAGAGCGCCTTCGACTTTACTTTCTTCTCGTATTCGCTCGAATATCAAGACATTAGCGTCGACTGCCATGCCTGTAGTTAGGACGATTCCGGCGATACCTGGCAATGTTAGAGTTGCGCCGATTATGGATAGGCTAGCGAGTATCAAGATAAGGTTTGCTATTAGAGCGGTTGCGGCAAAGCAACCGAACAGCTTGTATCGTAGTATCATGAAGGACAAAACGAGGATCAAAGCGATAATAGCGGCGCGCTTACCCGCCTCTACGGAGTCTCTACCTAACCCTGGTCCTACGGTACGCTCTTCGATCACTTTGAGCGGAGCTGGCAACGCGCCGGCTCGCAAGAGCAAAGCGAGTTCATTAGCCTCGTCTACGGAGAATCCACCCGTTATGACGCCGCTTCCGCCAAGTATTGCTGATTGTATTCGCGGCGCGCTGATGACGGCATTATCGAGCACGACGGCGAGTATATCACCTACATGTTCTTTTGTGACTTTTCCGAATCGCCTAGCGCCGGTAGCATTGAATCGAAAACTTACGATTGGTCTATTGTCTTCGAAGACGGTTTGCGCATCGAGCAGATGCTCACCGCTTACATAAGTGCGACGGTGCAAGACATAATAAGCTGTTGGTTTTCCGTCTTTTGCGAGTTGGTATGAGGGCAATCTTATTGAATCTGCAGGGACGGCTCTAGCCCCCCTTGCGCTCTCTTCTGTTGCTCGCTCGTTGAGGAGATGAAAAGTCAGCTTAGCGGTTTTTCCCAAGAGACTTTTGACTTGCTCTGGGTCTTTGACGCCTGGAATTTCGACGAGTATCCGCGCGCGCCCCTGCCTTTGAATGAGCGGCTCTCGAGTGCCGCTTTCGTCGATACGACGGCGCAGTATCTCGATAGTATGTTGCAAAGCGCTTGAGAGCAATTCATCACGCGCGTTATCAGCCAGCGTTATATGGAAAGCGTCGCCCAAACTTTCTTGAGAGTTTTCTTGAGATTTTTTTTTCAAAATCAACCCCAAGCTCTGCACTAATGGCGTTATGACTTTGCGCAATTTTTCGCCTTCGCCGATTTTCGCGGTAATGGCTATTACCTGCTCGGAGCCCGCCTGCCCGCCATTTTTCATGCGAGTTATTTTAGGTGGTTTGAGTAATTTTACTTTATTTTCGCGAATGATTGCTCGTAGAGCTAGCACGGAGTCTTCCAAGCGCTCTTTCCATATTTCTTGCTGTTCGATTTCGAGTAGAATATGTATTCCGCCCTCTAAATCGAGTCCGAGCACGACTTTATGAAATAAGGCTGTAGCGGCTTTGGGCATAGCCTCGATTTTTTTATCTGGGATGAAATTTCCGATGGCTACGAGCAAAGCTAGCAACAAGATTGCGTATATAGCGGCGCGTTTCCACAAAGGGTAGAACAGCATGAAACTACCTTTTTTTCAGTTTTAGCTATTTTTATTTATTTTGTTCTGGTCTTTCTCTTAGCAGTGATGGGAGCTGCGGAACCTACGACCTCGATGACGCTTGTCCGTATCATTTTCACTCTTAGTTTTCCAGCGAGTTCGATCTCGATATCGCGTTCGTCGATTGGTCGAACGACGCTTGCGTAGAGTCCGCCGCTGGTAAGGACTTTATCCCCCCGCTTGAGCTGTGCCACGAGCTCACGATGCTGTCTCTGTCTTTTTTGTTGCGGTCGAATTAGCAATAGATACATCACGAGGAAGATCAGGATTATGGGCATCAGTCCTTGTATTAGTGACCCAGCACCTGATCCTCCTGCGCTTTGAGCGTTTGCTGGTACTATTGCGATTGCATAGGTAATAGAGGAGATTGTGAAGATGTTAGATTTGACTAGTGATTTAAAGAAAGTCTTGTTTAGCATAGTATTTTTCTCTTTTTGAGTGTTTGAGTGTATTGTCTACAACGCTATCAGTCTCGAGCAATAAAATGCTTTACAACGAGCGTTGTTTCTGCCATAGTTTGTAGACAAAAACATTGCTAGAAGCAATGGTCAAACGACATTAAAAGTCACTGGGGAGCTTAATGTGCGTTGTTTTTCTAGTTTTTAGCATTTTTTTTACTTACTTTGCTCGTTTTATTCTCCGAGCGTCGGTTTTCTGTTATATGGAGCTGATTTTTTTAGATGTAAGTTAGATACAATCCATGGAGTGAGAGGTGGAAATGGTATATTTAGTTAATTCGAGATTTTGTGCTCGAAATGTAAGAATCGTTAGTTTAGCACTGCGTAGTTTTGTGGTTTTTACCGCGACTTTTAGCGTACTCAGCTCTTTTGCGCTTTTCCAGCCTTCTGCGCAAGCGCAGGAAGAAGAGCGCACGTATCCTTTGCATGAGGCTGTGCGTAGTGGAGATGTTACAGAGGTTAACCGCCTGCTCTCGTCGCTGGGTCCTGATTCTTTACTGCAACCGGACGGCTATGGAATGTTGCCATTGCACTACTCTAGTTCTACAGCAAATTTAGAGATAACTCGTATTATTCTGGAGCGTTATAAAGTTGATCCGAACGCGATGCCGCCTAACGAATACGGCTGGATTTTACGAGGTCGTACTCCGTTGCATTTAGCGGTCTCCTCAGGGAAGGTAGCATTGGTTGAGCTGTTGCTATCGAAGGGAGCGAATGTTTTATCTGGTGATAAGAATGGAGTTTTGCCTCTGCACTTGGCGATTCAGTATGGCAATATCAGAATTGCGAAGAATTTGATGTCGCATATGGGTCATAAGGTCCATACAAAAGACAAGAGTCGCACGACTCCGCTGCACTTAGCAGCGCAGTATGGTAGAGGTATTTTAGCCTCTGATTTGCTTGATCTTGGAGCGTCTGTTAATGCAAGCAACGATCATGGTTTTACGGCTTTGCACTATGGTTCTGTTGGCGGTCACGAGAATGTAGTTGAGTTGCTGATGTCTAAGGATGCGAAATTGGACGCAGTGACGAAAACTGGCACGACTCCTCTTTTTCTAGCGGCGCGAGATGGTCGTGAAGGAGTTGTTAAGCTATTGGTATCGAGTGATGGAGTGGCAATAGATTCGCAGGATGCGAACTCTATGACTCCGTTACTGGTAGCAGCTGCGAATGGTCATGGAGAAGTTGTTAACCTTTTATTGAAAGGTGGAGCGGACATAAAGGCAAAGAACAAACAAGGAATGTTAGTTTTACACCATGCTGCGAAGGTTGAGGATGTAGATTTTTTGGGCTCAATTCTGAAGATAGCGGGTAGCGATATCAACAAGCGAGATTCACTAGGCAACACAGCTTTGCACTACGCGACGCAGTTTGGTCTTAAGAACAATGTTGAGATATTACTTGCGAACGGAGCAGATCGTAGCCTAGAAAACTTGGACAAAAAGACAGCGCAAGACATTGCTACGACTTTGGGATTGAATCAAGTTTTATCTTTATTGCGTTGAGCGTGATGTAAATTGCGTTTTGTTTTGTAGCATCTTTGTTGCATATCAGTATTTGTTATGCTACTGCTACCGAATGTTCGTCACTTGTTAACTGATAGATTAGGTGGCTATAGTATAATTAGATGAGAGACTGATGCTGTGACTAATAATTTTTCTAATGTTTGGTCTATGTTAGCGAGGTTTTTAGCTGTACCTTGCTTGTTTTTTTTGTGGATATTTTTTCTTCAGGCTTCTAGCCTAGTATTTGTTTCGTCTTCACTGGCCCAAACGTCTGCTAAGCATCCTTTGCACGAAGCGGTTCGCCTTGGCGATTTTGGGTCAGCGCGTGCCTTGCTAACGGCAGGTAAAAAGCACCTTGCGCTTGAGGTTGATACTCAAGGAATGTTGCCTCTGCATATTGCTGTTTCGTCTGGGAACATAGAGATGGTTCGGCTTTTGGTTGAAGAATACAGCGTTGATCCGAACCAGGTAGCGGATAGTAGTTTTTCATCAAAAACACGAGGTCGATTTCCGTT
>JABAAS010000093.1 GCA_014238625.1 Alphaproteobacteria bacterium
CTAACGATAGTGCGATGGGATGCACGATTGGTGCTACGATCAACAACAGCCCGCTGGGCTCCATGAACTGTCCGCCGAGCAACAATAGCAGATTTACAATTAGTAAGAACAGCCAAGCTGGCATATCGACGCTGGCGATAAGCTCAGTTATCTGTTGCGGCAGTTGTAGCTCGATGAGCACATGGCTGAACATCAGCGCGTTGAAGATGATGAACATCAGCATCAAGGTTATTTTGGCGGCATCGAGCAGGCTTGCTCGAGTATCCCTGTGCACTATCCCGCAGGTTGCGGCGAAGGGAATTTGCCATAATGCTCTGATAGTGGCACGCGAGTATCCCTCGCGGCTTTTGCGCCAAGGCTGTCCTTTGAGAAAGCCGATACCGCGGTAGAAACAGCTTGCAACGATGAAACCATAGACTGCTGCGAAGGCGGCAGCCTCTGTTGGCGTGAACCAGCCACTGTAGATGCCGATCAAGATAAGAACGATGAGCAACAGACCGAAGCTAGCTCCGGCGGCGTTTCGCAAGATAGTTTGCAAGCTAGATTTGGGAATAGTTTCTATAGCCAATCTGCGCACAGCTATGCGCACGCTTAGCATCAGCAACAGCCCTGCGCTCAAGCCAGGTACGATGCCGGCGATGAATAGCCTGCCTACCGATTCGTTTGTTGCTGCGGCATATACGACCATCACGATGGAAGGCGGTATCAGGATGCCGAGCGTGCCTGCGGTTGATATTATACCGACGGCTAACTTCTGTGGATAATGCGCTTGCTTCATTCCTCGTATGGCGATCGGTCCGATTGCAGCGACAGTCGCAGGCGACGAGCCAGAGAGAGCAGCGAACAGCATGCAAGCGAAGACGCCAGCACTCGCGAGCCCGCCGCGTAAGTGTCCTACCGCGGAGATAGCAAAGCGCACTATGCGCTCGGCAACACCACCGCCGGCGAGGAAGACGCTCGATAGGACGAAGAAAGGAATCGCGGTTAGCAAAAACTTATCGTTCATTGCGCCAACGACTGCTGTTGCCAAGCCAGAGATTCGACCAGACACTAGGAAGATAACGATGATGCTCGGTAAGCCTAGTGCCACTCCGATCGGCACGCGTAGGGCGAGCATCATGAACACTAGGACTATTAGCAATATGCCAGCTTGCTCTACTAGCATCGCGTATATTGTCTCAAGCATTTTTTTTAGCGATATGCTCTATGCTATTTTTATTGCTATTTCTTGTGCCACTCTTTGCGTTACTTTTTGCGCCCCAGCCCAGATGCTTACTCGTGCTCGCTATAGCCATTGCCATAGCTGTGATTAGGAAGTATGCAAAGGATATGGCAAGCAGCGCGTAGGTGAGCCAATGGGGTATGCCGATCTCTTCCGAGCCGACATTTCGCAACGCCTCATTGCTCCAAAAAATTCGCGCGATATTAAAGCCCGTGCCCGCGAGCAATGCTGCGTATAGCATTACCAAGAGGCTTGCGATACTCGCGCATAGGATTTTTGCTCGCGCTGGCAATCGCACTACCAAGGCATCGATACTCGCGTGCAAGCCGTTGCGTAGCGCGTATGCCATGCCCAGCAAGACCATATAGAGGAAGAGGTTTAGCGTTAGCTCAAGCGCCCAAGGCATGGAGCTTGCGAAGACTCGTCGAGCTACTACATTTGCAAAGGCGACAGCCGTCATCGCTGCTAGAAGGTATGCGAGGATGCTCTCCTCGCACCAGACAGCCACCCTTATAGCCCCTCTTAGCCACCTTTTTGGCCACCCTTTTGGCCACCCTTTTGGCCACCCTTTTGGCCACCTTTTTGCGCTCCCTCTTAGCCACCCTTTTGCGCCCCCTCTTGCTCGAGGTATGGCGGATACGGCGTCGGAGGTTTTTTTCACGCGCCTCTTGTCTCCTCTCGCCTAAGTAACCGACTGCCTTTAATTAATTTTTTGCAATCGGGAATCTGGCACTCCAGAGAGTGCCAGATTCAGATTTCAGTTCAGATTTTGCGTATGGTTACTTTTTGTTAGAAGAGAGTGCCGCTTTAATAACATCATTACCTATATCAGCGCGGAACTGCTTCCATACTGGTCGCACTGCCTTGACCCAGGCTTTGCGTTGAGCTCGCGATAGAGTTCTGATAGTCGAGCCGCTTTTGAGTATTTTGTCGCGGTTTTTTAGGTTGATCGATCGTGCGATTCCGTTTCGCTCTTGCGTTACTTCTGCGAGTATTCGCGTTAGGTCTGATCGCACATCTGCGGGCAGGGAGTCCCAAAATTGCGCCGAAGTTACGACTAGGTAGTCGAGAATCCCGTGGTTAGATTCGGTTATCCCGTCTTGCACTTCGAAGAATTTTTTTGTGTATATGTTCGACCAAGTATTTTCCTGCCCATCGACGACACCGGTTTGCAATGCGCCGTAGACCTCTGCAAAAGCCATTTTTTGCGGCGATGCGCCGAGAGCTTCAAATTGAGCCTTCAAGACATCAGAGGTTTGTATGCGAAACTTCAAGCCATTTGCGTCTTTTGGTGAGACGAGCGGCTTGTTGGCGGATAGTTGTTTCAGTCCGTTGTGCCAATAGGAGAGTCCCAGCAACCCCTTGTCTTTCATTGCTGTTAGCAGCTCTTGTCCTTTTGCAGATTGTTGGAATCGGTTGACCGCCTCGATGTCTTTGAATAGGAATGGCAGATCGAAGACTCGGTATTTGAGAGTATATTGCTCGAACTTTGAAAGGGATGGCGCAGCCATTTGCACATTTCCCAGCAGCAAGGCTTCGAGCACTTTATTATCGTTATAGAGTTGTCCATTCGGGAACACTTCGATTCGCACTTTTCCTTTCAATTCTTCATTGACGCGTTTAGCGAACAGGGTAGCTGCTTCACCTTTTGGGTGTCCAGTAGGCGAGGTTACATGGCTAAACTTGATTAGGATTTCTTTAGCTTTTGCGTCATGCGCGCCCAGCGATATGCTCAGAGCGAGCGTTATGATTGCAATCATCGCGCTACTGCGCAACATTGAGATAGTTTGACGAGCCATTTTCAGCCTCTCCTTGATTTATAACAATTGTGGCACCAAGTTTGGCACCAAGTATTTGTAGTAGGTATTTATAGCCTAGAATCTATTCATGTTCTAGCTAATGTTTGGCTAGATGTTAGGTTATTTACGAGCGGAGTCAAATTGATTCCTCGCAAAGAAAGAATGAATTTACTAATCTGCCGATAATTCTCTAGACAATTCAACCAATTTGTATTAACACATTTCCTATGAGCGAGCTACTTTTTTACGACCTTAAAAAAACTTTCAACTTTGCGGATAGCATTGTTAGTCGTGTTGTTAGCGAGTTAGGTCAGCGTATAGCAAGCGGTGGCTATAGCTGTGGCGATAGGCTAGACGACGAGGTTTGCCTCTCTGATCATTATGATGTCGAACTTTCTGTTATCAACGATGCGATAGAGATTTTAGTTAACAAGGGGCTTTTGGAGAAAAGTTGCGATAAAGGCGTGTGCGTTCGTGATCATTCTCACTGGAGTTTGCTAGACAGCGATGTTCTAGCTTGGCAGGCATCTGCTCCTTTTCGTGTGAATTTTTGGAATCGTCTTATGGACTTACGTTTAGCGATAGAGCCGAAGGCTTGCTGGTGTGCTGCCAAGCGAGGCACTTCTACGGACCTCTTGCACATTAAGGAGGCGCAAGAACACATGGGTCGAGCAAAAAATTCAGTAAAGGATTTTGTTGTTACGGACGCGCTTTTTCACCAATCGATTCTTCGGGCTGCGGATAACGAGTTATTCCTTGGTTTCGAGGGCGTCGTGTTTTCTGCACTTACTAGCTCCTATAACCGTTCGGACGATATTACGGGGGAGAATGAGTATGTGCTTCCCTTCCATTTGGCTGTGACTGATGCGATTTTAGCGCAAGATGCTGAAACAGCGGCAGCTCGTATGGAGAAGCTTTTGACAACGGTAAAACAACAACTAGGTAACAATTGGTAGGAATAGGGCGCAATCCTACGATTCCGAGCTCGCATCTCCGAGTTTTGTGAGATTTTGCTTAAAGCAATATATTCTTTGCACCTATGATAGAGCAGACCAGCAAGTTTTTGGCTCGCTTATTCCCAGAGATTGCTCCCAGAGATTGCTCCCAGAGATTCCTTTTGGAGATTATTTTTGACAAACCAGCGAGTTGTCTGTTATAAACTGCTCCGTAAAGCCTAGATGGCTATTAGCAAAAAAGGAGACTTCTACTATGAAGATTAATTATCCGTCTTTTTCATCCCGTAATTTTTTCTCGAGAGCGTTAATTTCTCTCGTTGCGATAGTTGCGATTTTATTATTCAGTACTGCCTCCGATAAGCAGCTCGCCCACGCGAAGAGTAAGTTTATCGCTATAGGTACTGGCGGTCCGACTGGCGTCTATTTTGTTGTCGGTAATGCGATCTGTCGCATGGTACATAAGGAGGCGGCGGAGGGTCGCAAGAAGGGCAGGAAGCATGGCTTGCGTTGCTCTGCCCCCTCGACGGCTGGCTCGAACTACAACATCGGGCAAATTCGTGCAGGCGAGCTAG
>JABAAS010000094.1:0-4139 GCA_014238625.1 Alphaproteobacteria bacterium
AGGCTACGGACAAGCCTCGCTGTCCGCGCTTTAATGCTTGGTGGTAGAAGCTGTTTGACGACGAGGCGGTCGAAAAGCCCGCATATTGACGCGTAGTCCAGGCTTTGCCCCTATACATTGTCGCGTAAGGACCGCGTAAAAAGTTTGGCTCGCCCGGTTTCTCGATTGCGGTTGCTCCACCCTCACTTTGCAAATGTTCGCAAGAAGCTAGGTCTTCTGCATCGCATAAAGGCTTATGTAGTGTATTGTATAATCCGCTGGGTAGTTGCGAGCCAGACTCCGCGGGCTGCTCTAATATACTTTCTAATATACTTTCTAATATATTTGCGTCTGTAGCTGTCTCTGATACTAGCTCTGAGGCTACCTTCGGGTTTGCCTTCGGGTTTGCTTTGCGCGCGGGGTTGTTTTTTTGTTCGCTATTTTTCACGCTAACTTTCTAACACCAGCTATAGTTACTCTAGGCTAGGTGGTCCATATGCCCAATCCAATGTGCCCCACCCAATGTGCTCATAGATAAAACGCTCTACCTGCTAACGATTGTAAAGACTTGCTCATACATTCGCAAGGCTAAGCAAGACAAAGCATAACCCTCACCAAGCATAGCCCTCACCAATCGCGAGCGCGTGGTAGGTGTAGATTCAACTGAACTTCGCAGGAGAAATGTTTTTGCAAAGCCCGCTCGGCTATTCGCTCAAGGTTTTGCAGTAGCCGACCTTCTTGTGCGAGCAAAATTCGTCGCTGGCTTTCTCGGCGTAGATGTAGGCGTTGAGCAAATTGTAACGAGCCATCTTCGTTCTTTTGTACAAGCTCGTTCTTGACTTGCGCATCATACGGTAGTTCTTCGTGTAGTCGGTCGTAGAGCACTCCTCGTGTTATCTCGCAGGCGATGGTCTCGCACTCTCGAGTATCGCCATCCTTTTCATAGAGGAACGGCGCTGGTGGTAGTGCCTGTAGCAAGTTCTCGCGCGCTCTCGCTACGCCATAGCCATTTTTTGCAGAAAGCATAAAAACCTCGCTACAGCATTGGGCTTCCTCTAATCGCGCTGCCAGCGGTAGCAACAAGCGTTTATCGCTTATAAGGTCGATTTTATTTAACGCAAAAAACGAACGTTTTTTTAATTCCGTAGAGTCTAATTCCGTAGAGTCTAATTTCGTAGAGTCTGATTTCGTAGAGCTTGATTTCGTAGATTCTTGCAACCCATCATCATAGCCAGCCTGCTGCGCTAGCGAGATGGCAGCGAGCAAAGCTCGTTCTCCGCGCGTCGCATCGACAATCCATAGCTTCAGATCGGCACTACGCGCAGCATTCAAGGCTTCCTCGCGCATGCGACGCGTCCAATAGTCGCGCCCGACAGCTACTCTAAAATTAGACGCAGAGTTTTTAGCACTCTTGCTAGCAGAGCTTTTGCCGCCAGAACTTTTGCCACCAGAACTTTTTTCAGCTTTTTTCGCAAGAGCAGATTGCCTCGGCGCAACCAGCCCCGCAAGCCCCGCTGTATCCTCGATGACGAGCTGCCTTTCGCCTTGCGTTATTACCGCCCGCATGCGCTCGCGCGTTAGGTTGCGCTTGTGGTGGACTACCGCTACTGGAGCCTGTAGAAATGCGTTGAGCAGTTGCGACTTACCAGCATTGCTCTCCCCTATTATTGCGAGCACTCCGCAGTAGCTCTTCACTTTGCGCTAGCCTCTATTTCGTTTAGTTGCTCGAGCATAGCTTCTGCTGCTCTGAACATTGCCTCTTTTTTGCTACGAGCTTTCGCCTGAGCGCTGTGGTTGCGAGCGCTCGCATCTTGGCTCTGTTCGCAACTTTGTACCGATACGCTGATAGTAAAGCGGCGGTCGTGTGGCGGTCCTTCGATGTCGATCGTCTCGTAGAGTGGTAACGGCAGGGCGTGCGCTTGACACCACTCTTGTAGGCGCGAGCGCGCATCGGTTTCTTTTGCCTTCTCGTCTTCTATCGCTTCGTGCCAATGCAGCAGGATGACTCGTTGTAACTCTTGCTTGTCGCTGTCGAGATATATTGCTGCGAGCAAAGCCTCGCATATATCCGCCTGCAATGCGCCTTGCTCGGCGAACCCTTGCGCGCGCAGGTCATCGCCGAGTTTGATGCTCTCTGCAAGTCTCCAGTTTTTTGCTATCTCTGCTAGGCGAGATGCGGATACCGCCGCTGCTAGTCTTTTGCTTAGCGAACCCTCGCTTTCTTGAGGAAATCGTTTGTATAGAGCTTCTGCTATGGTGAAGCCGAGCAGTCGATCGCCGAGAAACTCTAGGCGCTCGTAGCTTTGTTTGTCTGGTAGGCTTTTATGCGTTAATGCCGTTTGCAGTAGCGCGCGGTTGCGAAATTTATAGCCTAGTCTTGCTTCGAGCGAGGCATATTTTTCCTCATCGCCCATCGCTTGCTAACGCGCCCAAATTGCTTTCTTTGTTGTTTTCTTTGTTGCTTTCTTTTTGAACATGGTCTCTCGATAAGCTCGTCGTTTTAGCTTCGATAGTTTTGGTCGAGCTTAATACTCGATCCCAGCGCACATTAAAGGGAAAACTCTTATTAGAATCGATAGAAAACCATACGCGCACAACAGGTCCGACCAAATGGTTATAAGGGACAAAGCCAACATTATCGAGGAATCGACTATCGAGAGAATTGTCGCGGTTATCGCCCAAAAAGAAATACTTGTCGTTTGGTACTTGGTATAGAGGCGTGTTATCTTGGCTCGCATTGTCGCCGAAGGCTTCTTGAATCCGATAGCTCGCGCCATTAGGTAAGGTCTCGCGGTATAGGGTAGGCGATTCTCGCTGGCGTTCCACTTTACGCGAGTTTATCTCCAGAACGCCGCCGACTATCCGCACTTGATCGCCCGGTAAGCCAACAATCCTCTTCACGAGGATATCGCTCGAGTCGTTCGGTTTGCGGAACACCGCCATATCTCCGCGTTTGGGTTTCTTGCCGAATAACCTCTCGCCGCCGTTGCGTATATCCTCTCGCATCAGCACCGATAGGAAAGGAACGCTGAACGGACCATAGCCGTAGCGAGATTTTGACACGAAGATGAAGTCTCCTACCAATAGGTTCGGTTCCATCGAGCCTGAGGGAATACGAAATGGCTCCCAGAAAAAACTCCGAAAGATAAGGACTACAAAAATGGCTAGGATGATCGGACGCAAAAACTCGCGCCAGAGGTAATGGGGGTCGATATGCACTGTGGGTTATAACTCGTGGGGGTTGCGGGTAATTTATATCTTGCCTATAAACTATAAAGTTTTAATAACATAGAGTGTTACAGAAGCTAGCCCTGCATGTCAATGTGCTCACAATAGCCCCCCCTCAGCCTTGCGAATGCGCACGAATAGCGGAGTCTGCTCTCGACTGCTCTTTTGTAGTTTCCTTTGCTCTTTCAGCATTTTTACCTGCCCTGGGTTTAGTCTCATCAATAGCCTTTGCTCACCGCAAAGCAATTGAGCAGTATAGTGCTTATCATGCCGTCCTGCGCTCCGTCTTGCGCTGAGGCGGAGAAGTTGCACCGACAAGGCGCGCGGGTCTTCTTTTGTCGCGAGTAGAATATCTTCGGCGCGAATGCGTACATAGCTAGTCGCCTCACGCGCGTTGATAAGCGGCGGCGGGTTGCCATCGCTAGTCGAAAGCTCAAAGGCGCAAGCCTGCTTGTTCTCTATATTGTTTTCTGGATTACTCGCCGCCCCACCAGAAAATAATTTAGTTTTAGTCAAACTCGCTCTCCATAAGCCATTGATAGGATTCTCGTTTGCTATGCTCGCTGTCACGATAGAGAGATCGCTGGCATCTATTTCTTGGCTCGTCTCTAGCCTCGTGCTCACCTCCTCGATTTTGCCGATGCTAGCTATCGAGGAGTGCGATTGCCCAGAGCCACTCCGCTGTGTTTTTATAGTCAAGGCATGCGTTGCTAGCCCCGCGCTCTCCTCCATGTCATGGCTTACATATAAAACTGTGATGGCGCGCTGTTTTGTCCAAGCTCCGAGCAAGCGCAAGGCTTGACGTTTGCCACGACGGTCTAGCGATGACAAGGGCTCGTCGAGCAACAATAGCCGCGGCGATGCTAGTAGTGCGCGTGCTAGTGCGACACGCTGCTGCTCGCCGCCAGATAGACGCGAGGGGTAGCGGGCTA
>JABAAS010000094.1:4149-4381 GCA_014238625.1 Alphaproteobacteria bacterium
TAACGATAGCGCCTCGACGATCTCGTCAAAATCGCTCGCGCTATGAGGGCGTTTGTTGGGCTGCACCTTGCTCGCATAGCGCAGGTTAGCCTTGATATTCATATGCGGAAACAGACGCTGGTCTTGGAAGACATAACCGATGCGCCTAGCCTCAGGCGCTAGGTTTATCTTGGGACGCCTACTGCTATCGAAGAGGCAATGCCTACCAAAGTTTATGCGCCCGCTATCGGGA
>JABAAS010000095.1 GCA_014238625.1 Alphaproteobacteria bacterium
ACCCGCTGAAACAACCGCAAAAATCTCAAATAGCGTCTCAAATAGCGTCTCAAATAGCGTCTCAAATAGCGTCTCAAATAGCGTCTCAACAAACACAGACGCTCAAGTCCCAGACGCACGCACGGGCGGGCTAGCGCAATGATTAGTGGTAACTCTAGCTACAATGCAAGCTGTAATGCAAGTGGTGGCGAAAGCTGCAACGCAAGCTCGCTCACAGGTTTGCTCGCTGATCTGCAAGGCATGACTAGCGATAGTCGTAAGGTATGCTCCGGTGGTTTGTTCGCCGCATTGTCCGACGGAAAGCTGGATGGCAGAGATTTTATACCAGATGCCCTAGCGCGCGGGGCGAAGGCAGTGCTGGTGCTCGAAGGTAGTCCGAAGCCAGAAAGTCTGCCCTCCGATACTATATGGCTGGAGTCTAAAGAACCTCGTAGATACCTCGCAGAGCTCGCAAGCCGCTACCACTCGCAAAAACCAGAGCATATCGTCGCCATAACCGGCACAAATGGTAAAACCTCTAGCGTTATCTTCTTGCAACAACTATGGTTTGCCGCGGGAATACAATGCGCATCGCTCGGAACGCTGGGGCTAGGCAGAGATGGTGGCGAAGCGCAGGCGGTAGAAGGACTCGATAGCCTAACTACGCCAGAGCCAATCGCACTGCATAGTCTGCTCGCGAAACTCGCAAGCGAGGGGGTAACTCATTGTGCGCTGGAGGCCTCTAGCCACGGCTTAGCGCAGCATCGACTCGACGGTTTGCGCTGCTCGGCTGCTGTGCTAACTAACCTATCGCAAGACCATCTCGATTATCACAAAACTTGGGATAACTATCGAGCCGCTAAAAAAAGACTCTTCAGCGAATTGTTGCAAGAAAATACTGAAGAAAATACTGAAGAAAATACTGAAGAAAATACTGAAGAAAATACTGAAAAAAATTCTTGGGTCGTCCTGCCCATCGACGAGCCTTTCGCGCAAGAAATTATAGAAGATATCTCCGCTAAACACTCTGTCCGTCTGCTGACAACGCGTGTGAGCGAGGGGTGCTATAAGCAGGGTAATGACCAGAGTAATGACCAGGGTAATGACCAGGGTAATGACCAGTCGTCCGCATCCCTGAACGCCTTCAACCTGCGTATCGATGAAGAACGCGGAGTCATGCATTTCTCCCTACTTTTTGCTCATAAAGATTTTTGCCAAAGTAAAAGTAATAGCCCTCAAGGCACCAATCATGAGGGCACCAATCATCAGGGCACCAATCATCATGGCACCAATCATCAGGGCACAAAGCCTAGCGATATATTGCTCGAAAATATGCAGGTGCCCTTCGTCGAGCGTTTCCAGCTCAACAACCTATTAGGCGCCATAGCCGTTTTCGTAGCACTATCTGGATATAGGGCTAGCTCTAAGGTTAGAGATGCTGATCATTCTCCTCACCAGCGTGAGCTCGAGCTTGCCCTTAAAAATACTTTGGCAAACTTGAAAGGCGTGCGCGGGCGTATGCAATGTTTCAAACATCAAAAGCTCAAGCGCGCAAGGATATTTGTCGACTTCGCGCATACTCCGCAAGCTCTGGAGTTCGTTTTGCGCGAAGCTAGGCGTTTGTTAGGCTCAAGCCCAGGGAGTTTACCAGGGAGGTTGCCAGAGAGGTTGTCAGGGCGGCTGTTATGTCTATTCGGTTGCGGCGGCGAGCGCGACCGTGAAAAGCGTCCGATAATGGCAGAAATCGCCGCAAAACTCGCAAACAGGATATATATCACAGACGATAATCCAAGGCGAGAGCAGCCAGCCGCTATTCGCAAAGAAATACTAAAACCCTTGATCAAGTTGGCTCAAGAGCAAAAAACTCAAGAGCAACAAACTCAAGCCAAGCAACTGGAAGAGCAGCAAGTTCCTTTCTTTTGTGAGATCGACGACCGCAAACTCGCAATCGAAAAAGCAATAGGCGATATGCTCGACGGAGACATCTTGATCGTAGCAGGCAAAGGACACGAACGCGGACAAATAATAGGAGAGCTCGTTCGACCTTTCGACGACGCTAGTGTCGTGCGTGCAACGCTCGCGAAAATAGAAAAAACTGATATAGGTAACGGCGATGCAGTCCAAGTCTAGCTCACGCACCAGTCTATACGAAGAAAACGAGATAGCCCACGCGCTAGGGCTAACGGCTAGCTCGCCCGCAGCAGATGGTATCTCCATCGACTCGCGTACTATCAAAAGTGGCGAGCTCTTCTTCGCTCTGCAAGGCGAGCGTTGCAATGGCGCCGAGTTTGTCGAGCAGGCTCTAGCCCGCGGTGCCGCCTGTGCCATAGTTGCCGAGAGCTATCATATCGCGCATAAAAACAATGCTCCATACAATCCAGCGCGCCTATTGCGTGTCCACTCTCCATTGCAAGCTCTAACGCGATTAGCCGCATACGCTCGTAGCAGAACATCCGCGCGCATCATCGCCATAACCGGAAGCGTAGGAAAAACTAGCCTGCGTGGGTTATTGGAAAATATCCTGCCAGAGCCAGTCGCCGCTAGTCGCGGCAACCAGAATAATCATATCGGTCTGCCGATGTCGCTCGCTCGCATGCCAAGAGATAGCAAGTACGGAGTCTTCGAGTTGGGTATGAACCATGCAGGTGAAATCGATAGTCTCGCATCGTTGACGCGTCCGCATATTGCTATCATCACCGCCATAAGCGCAGTGCATACCGAATTCTTGCCCGACGAGTTTGCTATCTGCGATGCAAAGGCTGAGATATTTAAATATGTCTCCGATTTCGCCCTAATCCCCTCTCAAAAAAAGTTTGTAGGGCGATTGCTCGAAAGTGCCAGAGCAGCGGGATTGATGAAGCTCGCTACTTTCGGTAGCGAGGCTGCTAGCGACTATCGCCTGCGCGAGTATAAAATCGTCAACGATACCACCATCGCGCGCGCTCTTTTTCCAGCAAAAAAAATAAGCGGTGAAAAAAATTATAACGAAAAAAATGGTCAAGCAGAAAAAACGCAAATAGAAGAGGTGCGAGAAATTCGCTGGCACATCGCCGGTTGCTCTAAAGCGCGCGCCTTGAATGGGTTATGCGCCTTGGCTCTGTGCGATTTGCTCAACCTCGATCTTGTAACTATCGCAGAGAAGCTACAAGCGCAGCAGCCTCTCGTCGGTAGGGGGGCTCTTGTTAACTTGCAGCTCGAACGTCCAGCTCGGCAGATTAAAGTGATAGACGAAAGCTATAACTCTTCGCCCTTGGCTCTCAGCAACGCGCTTGCCTCCCTCGAATCTCACCCCCATCGCCGCATCGCAGCATTGGGCGATATGTTGGAGTTGGGCGAGAAGGCTCAAGAACTACATAAAGCCATCGCGCCAGAGGCTGCTCGCTATTGCGACCTAGTCTTTACTTGTGGGGAGTTGATGTCTTCGCTATATCGCAGCTTGCCTCGTAGTAAGCGCGGGGCGCATAGGGAAAATGCACGCGCGCTTACTAATCCTTTGCTCGCAGCTCTGAAAAATGGCGATACGCTGCTCGTCAAAGGTTCGCTCGCAAGCGGAATGCAGGACTTGCTCAAAAATCTAGAGCAAAAGGCAGCAGCTTGAGTCGAGAAAGACACAGAGTAATCTCTGCAAAAACTACTAAAAAACTAACTACTAAAAAACTCGTTAACTGACTTATGCTAACCTATCTCGCTTCCTATACAGACCTGTCGATCCTATTCAACCTATTCAGCTACCTGACTTTTCGTGGCGGCGGCGCATTGACCTCCGCTTTGTTGTTGAGTTTGCTACTAGGTAATTGGTTGATAGCCAAGCTGAAAAATATGCAAATAGGCGCTACCACCGTGCGCGAAGATTTGCCAGATACGCATCTCGTCAAGCATGGCACGCCCACAATGGGCGGATTCTTGATGCTAGCCTCCGCCTCAATATCTATCCTGATTTGGGCTGATCTGCGCATGCTCAATGTCTGGATCGTCTTGGCAATGTTTTGGGGATTCGCAATCGTAGGATTCCTCGACGATGTGCGAAAAATACGACATAAGTCAAAAGGAATATCCGCTCGAGCGCGACTCATTATGGAAACTCTGATCGCTACTATCGGATGCACTATCTATTTGCACTACACAGAGCTAGCCGTCGCAACTAGCCTGCCGTTCCCCTTTCTAAAAGACTTAGTAATAGAGCTGGGAATCTTTTATGCCCTGTTGGCGGTGGTGGTCATACTATCTAGTGCTAATGCCGTCAACTTGACCGACGGGTTGGACGGGCTCGCAACTGGACCATTGATCGCCGCAATGGGCTGTTTCGGACTAATAGCATACATAAGCGGAAACGCAATATACGCACAGCATCTGAAAATTATATACATACCAGGCGCCGGTGAGCT
>JABAAS010000096.1:0-2980 GCA_014238625.1 Alphaproteobacteria bacterium
TAGAGGGCATGGCATTAATTTCATAGATTGTTACCTCTTTAGTGCCCTACGGAGGCGGCACCTTTTTCTCCGACGAGATTAAAGTCATCGAAGCGTTTTAGCGCGAAAGGCTCAAGTAGCTTAGGAGTTTTATCCGTAGCGACACACTCCGCCATGCGTTTTCCGCATACTGGCGTTGCTTTGAATCCCCAAGTTCCCCACCCTGCATCGATGTAGAAATTTTTTACTCTCGTCTTTCCCATAACTGGCGAGAAGTCTGGCGTCAAGTCAGCCAAGCCCGCCCACTGGCGCAGTAGTTTAACCTCGTGTAATTGAGGAAATAGCTCGAGTATGTGCATCATCAGCTGCTCTTTAAACTCTAGCGTTGAGCGCGTGTTGTATAGCTCGGCGGGGTCTGTAGCGCCGCCCATTACGAACTCGCCGCGTGCGCTTTGCGATATGTATACATGCAGAGAGCCCGAGACGACGATCGGCTTGATGAATGGCTGCAACGGTTGCGAGACGCAAGCCTGCAAAGGCACGGTTCTAATCGGCAGTCGCAATCCGATTTTGTTCGTCAATATGCTAGAATATCCTGCGACAGCTTGCACGATTTTGTTAGCTCTGATCGTTCCTCTTGTTGTTTTTAGCCCGACCGCGCGATTTTTCTCAACGATAATATCTTTGACTTCGGTTTTTTGATGTATCTCGACGCCTCTTTGCGAAGCAGCGCGAGCGTATCCCCAAGCGACCGCGTCGTGTCTGGCGATTGCTCCGGGGCGGTGGTATAGCGCGCCGAGGATAGGGTATCGTACATTCTGCGCGAGGTTTAGTTGCGGGCATATTCGCGCGAGCTCTTCTCTCTCGAGCACCGCGGAATCGACTCCTAGGTGCTTATTGACCTCCGCCCTCCATCGCGCCGTGCGCATTGCTGCGTCTGTATGCGCGAGGGTTAGGTGTCCACGCTCTGAGTACATCATATTCATGTTAAGCTCTGCCGAGAGGCGAGCGAAGAGCTGTTGCGACTCTTTGTAGAAGGCTGTTCCTTCTTCGGTCAGATAGTTAGCGCGAATGATGGTAGTGTTGCGCGCGGTATTACCACCGCCAATGTAGCCTTTGTCGAGCACAACGATTTTATTAGCGTCGTGAGTTTTGGCGTAGTCTTTGGCTAGATAGTAAGCACAAGCGAGCCCGTGTCCGCCTGCTCCTATTATCGCAACATCGTATCGTTTTTGTAGGATGGTGGGTTTTGGTAGATGTGCCCTACGATCGCCTAACCCGAGCGCGTATTTAATAAGAGAAAAAGGCATCAGCTATACTTATTAGCTTTAAACTTGTATTTACAAAGAGAAGAGGGACGGATGCCATCAGGCTATCCGCCCCTCACCTCGAGTTATGAAGATATCACCGAAGCCTTAGCTGGCATCGATGCACTTTTTCAAAGTGTCTCCTTTAGCAAGTTGCTGGTCTTCCATTTTGAGTTTGCAGTTTTCGAATCGAATCTGCCAAACATGGAAGCCGAGCCAAAGTGCTAGACCTATCAGGTAAAGAATGAACTCACTCCCGACCCAAGGGTAGATTGCGCCTACTTGCGTGAGGTCAACCGCCCAGCTTGTTATAGTTGGATTTACCATTAGTACTCTCCTTTGAGGATTGTTAGTTTATGGTTGTCTATGGTTAGTGTTACTACTTTTTGCCAGCCGCCGCTATATCGGAGCTTTTCAACTCTTTTATATCGTTAGCATCGCTAAGCGTGTTTCTGAAGTCGAGTCCAGCTAGCTCTACCCTTTCAGGTATTCGCAAGATTCCGAACTTCTTCAGAATTCCGCATACTATCCAAGCAGGCAAAAACCCAAGGACTAGAAACATAATGGCGGCGCCAATTGTTTGTCCCCAAGGGGTTATACTAGCGTATCCCTCGAATCCAGAGGATGGGTATCCCCACAGAACGAAGCCTGAGATGATCAAGCCAGCGACACCTGCGTAGCCGTGTACTGCTACCGCTCCTACTGCGTCGTCGATCTTGTATTTCTTCTCGACCCAATTATGCATTTTGTATGCGATGAAAGTACCGATGGCACCAATGAACAAGGCTTGCAAAGGATGGTATAGATCGTTGCCAGCAGAAGCTGCAATGACCCCAGCCAAGCCACCTGAGAAAGTCCAGAAGGCATCGCCGCGCGATACTGCGTAGCCAGCCAGCAGCCCTCCAGAGAGGGATAGCAAGAAGTTCATCGTTATCGCAGAGAGAGTTGTCGGAGTTAGGTAGATATTCGTTGCGGTAAACACTGCACCAGACGCGCCGATCGCTTCGGCGTCGATTATGGGTACATTGCAAGCCACATAGAATCCCCAAAACCCAGTATAGATCAAGAAGAGACCGATAGACACAAGCCAAGGATTTTGCAATGGGATGTTTCTCGGTGTTCCATCTTTGCGGAATTTCCCGAGTCTCGGACCTAGATGCACCAATGCGCCAAGCGCGGTTCCACCAGCGATTGCGTGAATGACTCCAGAGGCGTAAGCATCATGGTATCCGAGCAACTTGACCATCCAGCCATCCCAATGCCAACCCCAAGCTGCATCGATTATCCAAGTGACCGAGCCGATCATTACAGCGAGTATCCAGAAAGCTTGGCTACGCACTCTCTCGATCAGGGAGCCCGATACGATCGAGGCAGCAGTCCATGCGAACAGCAAGAATGCCGCCCAGAAAACGCCATTTATTCTAGCCCAGAAGGCATTATCGTCGGCACTCGTAAGGCTACCATCTGCGGGCGGACCTCCCAGATGCGTTCCCATAAGCTCGCTCCACGGCACCGCATTAGGTGCTGCGATCAAGCCTTTGCCTTGGAAAATGAATGGTCCATTTGGAAATGCGAAATAGATCCACCATCCGAAGAAGTAGAATGTTATCGTGATCAGTGGTATCAGCATCACGTTTTTCAAAAGGGTATGAGTTGTATTTTTACGCCGTGACGCGCCTACTTCATATAGGCAA
>JABAAS010000096.1:3154-3972 GCA_014238625.1 Alphaproteobacteria bacterium
GAAAAAAAAGAGCACGGAACTAAAGAAAGCGAAGTTATTCCGCATTCCCTTATGTTCTATAGTGCTCTTACTGCCAAAAGAATTATCAAGTGTAGCTGCAAAACCCAAGGCTTTATCCTCCCTCTCTGTTTAGCTACTTGTGCCTTGCCTAAAAAGGCGAGACCGCCTCTTTTATAACATTGCACAGAGACAAGCAAGCGAATTTTTATAAGCGAGAAGATAGCAAAGAAATTTGTTTAGATATTTTTGGGTTACTAGCTTGTTGCTAATGAGCTACTGATGGATTGTTAGAGTTTGTCTTGTAATTTTTTTTTGTAATTGTAGCTGGTCTGCGGGTAAAAAGAACTTGCTAAGCATTCGTCAGATGCTTATAGTGCTTTTCGATGCTTTGGTGTAGTTCGAGGCATGCGATGGGTGGCATACTGGTGGCATACTTATGGCTACTTGGTTGCTTGGTCGTCTATCTGTGGCTATTTATGTTGGGAGAGTGGAGATGGAAGCATATATGGAGCTGTTATGGAGCTATTTGTAGAACAGCGAGCAATGCGCAGAGTGCTGTGCACTAGCTTGAGCATTAGTTCTCGCTTGGCAAGGCTAGATTGGCAAGGTTTAGAGGCGCCATGAGTTCCCTTTCGTCATACTCCTTGCCATCGGTTGAGTTACCTAGCTCTGCAGATTATGTTTTGATTGGGGCAGGTATTCACTCTCTTTCGCTAGCTTGGCGTTTGAGTGAGTTGTTGAGGGAGCGAGGGCAGAGCGACAAAAAGATTTTAATCATCGACAAGCAAGATATAGGCTCTGGAGCTAGTGGCATAGCC
>JABAAS010000097.1 GCA_014238625.1 Alphaproteobacteria bacterium
TCCAGATTCCAGCAGATTTTCTGCAATCTTGGGTGTCAATCCAAAGCCGTGCGCGGAGTTCTCTGCGTTCGCACAGAGCAGGTCGAGCTCGAGAACCTCGCGCAAGACGGGTGCGCAACGCATCACCGCCCCTCGACCGCAGGCAGCAACGATGTCGCCTAAAAATAAAATGCGTAGATTCTTACTCATGCTAGCTGCTTTTTGCGAGTCTATGCGCCACAATTCTATATGACACAATTCTATGCGCCATCGTATATTCTCTGCTCGGTCAAGATGGCATCGAGGGCTAGGTCGTGCCTTTCGCTCGGAACTCTTGCAACGAGTTGCGCCTCGTAGGCTATTCCCAGAGTAAATACTCGATTATGCTTTTCACGCTCGCGCTCGCGCAATGCTGCTATCGTGCGGTCGTAAAAGCCGCCACCATAGCCTAAACGTTTGCATTTTTCATCGAAAGCCAATAGAGGCACCAACAATAGAGAAGGCTCGGCTACGCCAGATGTCTCGGGTGGATGCTTGGTTGCAAAGGCTCCGTCTTCGAGCATAGACTCGTTGCCATCGTAGCGGCGGAATAGCAAAGGCTCTTGCTTGCCTAGCACTATTGGCAAGAGGCAGGAGTGGCAATCAACATTCCCGTATCGTTGCTCGTATATCTGCATCAGGGGACGAGGGTCGATCTCACTATGCATGGGAAAATAGCCCGCGCATAAAGGCAAGTCATCGCTTGCTGGTCCCAATCTCTCCAACTCTAATCTTTCCAGCACTGCGGTAAAATTATCGCATAAAGAACTTTGTGCACTATCGCTTTGCAGATAGGCTGTATGAGCCCTCTTGCGTTTGTGCTGCATTTCTTTGCGCAATTCTTCTTTTACTTCTTTTAGAGATTTTTCTTTGAGCGAAGTTTCGCTATCGGTTGTTTGAGTCATTATTTTTCTGATTATACTCTAATAGCTCGGCGCTTGCTTCGCACCATGCTGTTGGGTGAGCTGTTGGGTGAGCTGTTGGGTGATTCTTGTTTTTTGCAAGTGGAAAAAAATCACGGCCGCCGTAGGCGTCGCGCTATTGCTACCCGATGGCCAAGTGCCAAAGGGGGAGCCCACGGTACCGAAGCACTATAGGCTAGCGACAGAGGCAGGCTCCAATATATGAATATAGCCCTCGAGCGTGATACCGCGTTCGCGCTCGGCCGCCGTGACAAGCCTATTCTAATGCTCCGCGAAGATTTTTGCAAGATGTTCTATGCGCATTGCCAGACGCTCAAGGCGCGGCTCTGCGAGCACTACTTCGAGGGGAGGCGCCGAGCCTTTCGTTTTGTCTATCACGCTATCCTTTTGCTCTTGTAGTAGCTTTTCCAAGTTTTTTATCTGCTCTTGCTTTTCGGATAGGTCGTCTACCAGCATCAAGGCTGTTAGCACCAGTAACTCTGAATCGGCTATGGCACCGACATTGCCCTTCATCTCTCGCACGCGGCGATCGAGATAGCGTCCCGCGTGTTGTAGGTGTTCTTCTTGTCCTTGCTCGCAGACTATACGCCGCTTGCTGCCGTTTACGACTATGGTTAAGGTCGAGCGCATGCTTAGTTTTTCTACTGTCCTATTTTAGCAACGAGCGAATATCGCCCAGAGTCGCCTCGAGCACCTTTTTCAAAGTATCGCGCTCGCGGCGAGCTTCTATCGTTTCTTGTAGAGATTGTTGTAGTTTTGCCTCGCGTTCTTCGTTGCTCGAAGGTAGAGAATCTTTTTGCTTGGCGATATTGCCTTGTTTTGCGAGAATCGCGCTCTCCAGACGGTTTAACGCTAAGCTCAGGCGGTCCCAAGAAGATTCTGAATGGGGGTTGGTCTGCGAATGGGGTGGCTCTGAAGGTGTTGTCGCTCTTGGGCTAACAGGAGGGCTAACAGGAGGGCTCGCAGAAGATAGCTCATCGGATGCAGGGACTCTAGACGCGATGGTTGACTTATTGCTACTGGTGGTGCTTTCGTCCATTTCGCTTATGTTTGTAGTTTTACTTTTCTCGCCTATACTTTGTTCGAGACTTTCACACAGCACCTTGCCCGCAAAAGCGGTCATGCGGTGGTTGCGCGCAATATGTTAGCGCAATATGCTATCTCTATATTACTCTTGCCTTATATCACTCTTGCTCTACAGGTGAAAGCAACAGCTTCATTATTTACAGCAACTATCGGAAAAGCAAGGATTTTTAAGCAAAAGTTTTAAAGTTTTCTCTAACTCTTCACTGCACCAATTGCGCAGATTCCTCCTCTATCGGGCGGTCGTAGCAAGAGACATCTCCTAATGAGCGATAGCACCATATTGGCGGCTGAGAAGCACCTCGCGTTTTCTCCGCATCGCGATCTCTGCACCACGCTCCCCCCTCTTCTTGCTGCCGCAACGCGTTGCAATCTTTGTTTAGTATCGCGCTCGCCAGATCATCGCTCGGCAGGCGATGGGTCTGCACCGTATAGGCAATACCCAGAGCCGCCACTCCTGTTGCGCAAGAGCAGAGAAATAACAGGGCTAACGGTGCGATGATATAACGAGAAATGCTTGCCATAAAAATTGTTCGATGCAAACGAGAATAGCGAAACTATACTCAATTTTGTTAGCAAGAGCAAGAAACGGGTTGTCTCGTTGCTAGCTAAATAGGAAGCTAGAGAAAAAGCTACAAAAAATAGCTGAAAAACAGAGTGGCGAAAAGACACTGGGATTAGTTGCAATGGCGATAGAAACTAGCGAGACTCCAAATAACTCTATTAGCAATGCTATTAGTGATTCTATTAACATACGTCTCGCTCTACCGCAAGCAACAGAAGAGGACGCAGTGGTTGCTCGCGCGTTATGTTGGCTGGCTAGCCACCAGCAGGAGCAACCCTCGTTAGAGACTCTGGCATTTGAGTTGGGGGAGAAGCCCTTCTCGTTGCAAAAGCGTTTCTCGCGCTGGGCTGGTATTAGTCCTAAAGTTTTTTTGTCGCTGCTAAACAGCGTTGTAGCGCGCTCTTTGCTACAGCGCGGCGCGAGCGTTCTCGATACGACCTATAGCGTTGGCTTGTCTGCGCCCTCGCGTCTGCACGACCTATTCTTGCGCATCGAGGCGATGACGCCGGGTGAGTATAAGCTAGCCGGCGAGGGCTTGGAGATTGCCTATGCTTGCCACCGCACTCCTTTTGGCACGGGGTATTTTGCTGCCAGCAGACGCGGTCTCTGTGCGCTAGGCTTTCAGGGAGCGCGCTTCCCAGATCTAAACTCTGCAAAGCAGGATTTTCAAGCACGCTGGCCTCGCGCAAAACTGCGCGAAGACGCAAAACTAACAGCACCTTACGCTAGAGCTATCTTTCCGCCACAAGCAAAAGGCAAAGAAATAGCGAAGGAAAGAGCGAAGGAAAGAGCATCAGAGCCTTCTAGCTCGCCATTAACATTACACCTTATAGCGACTCCTTTCCGCCTGCATGTTTGGCAGGCTTTGCTACGAACGCCACCAGGTGCTCTGATTAGCTATGCGAGCTTAACTCGCGATCCTCGAAAGGCGCGTGCGGTTGGGCAGGCTGTCGCTCATAATCCGATTTCTCTTCTAATTCCTTGCCACCGCGTAATACGCCAGAGCGGAGCGTTGGGGAATTATTATTGGGGAGTGGACAAAAAAATCGCCATGCTCGGATGCGAGGTCGCCGAAGATGTCAATTCTTTAGTTGCTTAGCTCCTAATTTCATAGCCCCTACCAGACCAAGTTAACTCCAAGGCTTGCCGAGATATTTTCGGTTGTAAAGCTCGTCAAGGGATATGTTATGGAAGGAACCTCTTCGCTATCAAAGAAAACAGTGCTGCCTTTTTTCAAGAATAGTTTTTGCCACTCAAGCGCCAAGACTAGCTCTGGGTAAGGTGCCTTGCGTCTTCCAGTGCGGATGGGTAGCGAGAAGCTACCCTGCACCTGAAAGCCCTCGCCCTCGCCGTTGGAAATTATATTA
>JABAAS010000098.1 GCA_014238625.1 Alphaproteobacteria bacterium
TCGATGGGCTGTGGTTCTTGGGGAGGAAACTTGATCGATGAGAACTTGCATTGGCGGCATTTTGTAAATTGCGTTCGTGTGGTTCGTCCTCTTGCCTCGAGAGAGCCGAGCCTCGATAGTATTTTTGGCGACTATTGGCGCGAGGTTGGACAGTCATGATTGCGATTAGTTGAGTTCTTGCAAGCAGCTATGTTTCAGTTAGATTCGTTAGTAATATGATAGAGCAGGGTAAGGATAGTACGGCGACGCTACGGAGTTTGATCGACGATCTGGCTAGGGATCGCCCGAACGACATTTGGCTAACTTCGGCTGATAGTGGAGTCAGTTTGACTTTTAGCGATGTTGCGCGTTTTTGCAAGCTACTATCATCTTCGATCTCTGCTTGCGGTATTGCTTGTGGCTCTTCTGTTGCGATAGCTTCGCCGAATAGCATATCTTCGACCCTTGCTTTTTTAGCGACGGTCTATGGAGGCTATCGAGCGACTCCACTAAACTTGGTTGCGGGCTCGAAGTCTATTAGCTATGCGCTCAATCATTCTGGCGCGCGCTTGTTGTTGTTAGCGGATGCTGCGGCTCCGAGTATCGATGCTGCCTTGTCGAGTGATGCTCGAGGCTTGCGTGCTCAAGAAGATGGATTAAGGATAGTTAGGATGCAATCTGACGACCGTCCGGATGAATGGGATTGGGGAGCTGCTAGGAAGGAGGAAGGTCTTGCTGTAGTAGACTCTGACTTTAGCGGAGCAGAGAACTCTGCCTGCCAATGCGCTATAGAGGCTGATACGATTGGCTTGCTTCTCTACACTTCTGGCACGACTGGCAATCCGAAGGGAGTGCTTTTGAGTCATGCTAATCTTATTGCTGCTGGAGCTAATGTTGCGCTTGCGCATAGATTGACTCGCGAGGACGTGGGATTGTGCGTTTTACCTATCTACCATATCAACGGATTATGCGTTAGCGTAATGGGTACGCTTGTATCTGGGGGTGGTTTAGTTATGGCGAGCCGTTTTTCGACGCAAGTTTTTTGGCGGCAGATTAGCGATTTTTCTTGTAGTTGGTCTAGCTTGGTGCCGACTTTGTTTTCGTATCTTTTGAACGATGAGGGAGCTACGAGATTAGAGACTAATCGCCTCCGCTTTGTGCGTTCTGCTTCTGCTCCGCTAGCACCAGAGACGCAGAGACTTTTTGAGAAGCGATTTTCAATACCGATTATCGAAACGATGGGTTTGACGGAAACTGGTTCACAGATTTTGTCGAATCCTCTCTCTGACGCCGAGCGCAAGATTGGCTCTGCGGGAATAGCCTATGGCAACGAGGTCATGATTGGCGATGAAGCTGGTCGAGCAGTTGGCAATGATGTTGAGGGAGAGATTTTGGTCAGAGGTGCGAATGTTATGTCTGGTTACTTGAACATGGCGAAAGCTACGAGTGATGCTTTTACTTCTAGCGGCTGGTTTCGCACGGGCGATTTGGGTCGCATGGATTCTGATGGTTATGTTTTTGTGACTGGTCGCCTGAAGGAGTTGATCATTAAGGGGGGAGAGAACATAGCTCCGCGTGAGGTTGACGAGGCTCTTTTGCTACATACTGATACTTTGGAGGCAGCGGCTTTTGCTCGTCCTTGCGCGCAATATGGTCAGCGAGTTGAGGCTTGTGTTATTTTACGCGAGAGTGCTACAAGCGTAGATAAGAATGGTGGCGAGTTGCCTAGGAGCTCTAAAGAGCTAGAGTCAGAATTACTCAGCCATTGCCAAGCAATTTTGGGTAAGTTCAAGAGTCCAGAGCGTATACATATAGTCAGCGAACTGCCGAAGGGTCCTTCTGGCAAGGTACAACGTTTGCAACTGCTCTCGATGTTGGAAGGGGGAGATTAGCTCCTGTGTTTGCCTCGTATGTTCAAGCGATGGGATTGAAGCAAGCCAGTTGTCTGCCTGCGGAGGTTTCTGTTGGCGGAGCTTTCATCCTGCATATATCGCTGGCGTTTGCGCATCTTGGGTTAAAGGCGCATCCTTTTGGTGGATTTAGCGGTGACGGCAGTTCTCCCGTTAGAGTTATCCGTTTTTTGCGAGTGGCGGGATTGATTGTTGGCGTTGCGGATAGTAGTGCTGCTGTATAGGGATGGCGAGGTTTTTCGAATAGCGACTTTGTTGGAGCAGCTTCGACCACTTTACCGAGGTACATGACCATCACCTCGTCTGCGAGATGCTTTACGACGGACAGATCGTGGCTAATGAAAATATACGCCAAGTTTCGTTCTTCTTGTAGGTCTGTTAGAAGATTTAGCACTTGAGCTTGTATTGACAAGTCGAGTGCGGATACGGGTTCGTCGAGCACGAGTACTTTTGGGTTCAGGATCATTGCTCGAGCTATTGCGATACGTTGTCGTTGTCCTCCTGAGAACATATGAGGATAGCGTTCATAATGCTCTGGTCGCAGCCCTACCTGCTCCATCATTTTTTCAGCGAGCTTGCGCCTTTGCGCTGCCTGCATTTTAGTATTCAGGAATAGAGGTTCTTCTAATATGGTACCTGTTTTATGTCGTGGATTCAACGAGGCGTATGGGTTTTGGAATACGATTTGCACTGCCTTACGGTTTTCGATTTTTGGTATGAATCGTTGAGATCGAGTTACGGGCTGGCTAGCGATTTCTCCGTTGATTTCCAACGATCCTCTAGTAGGAGCTTCGATCATTGCGATCAGGCGAGCGAGCGTTGACTTACCACAGCCAGACTCTCCTACGACTGCGAGTGTTTTTCCAGTCTTCAGCTCGAAGTTGATGCCTTCCAGAGCTTTAACGAGTCCTATTTTTTTAAGGAATCCTCTTTTGACTGGATAATGTCGCGTGAGGTCTCTAGCTGCGATTATAGTTTTGCTCATACTTTTGCGTTCGCGCTTTTTTGTTGAGGGTATGTAATGGGGAAGTTACAAAGAGCTTGCCCCAAGGCATTGCTTTGCTTTTCGACTTTTTTGTTGCATAGATTTTTTGCAAAAGAGCATCGCGGAGCAAAGAGGCAAGCTGGCGGTCGATCGAATTGCCCTGGCACGAGTCCAGCGATGGAAGGTAGTTTTCGCCCGCTCGCGCGTTCTGGCAGGCTGGATAATAAAGCTAGAGTATAGGGGTGATGGGGTGTTTTGAATAAATTGTCGACTTTTTGCTCTTCGACTTTCTGTCCTGCATACTGCACTTGCACGCGTTCGGCGGTTTCTGCGACCACCCCCATATCGTGAGTTATGAGTATGAGAGCCATGTTTTTTTCTCGTTGCAGAGCGAGCAATAGATCGAGTATTTGCGCCTGAATTGTCACATCTAAAGCGGTTGTTGGTTCATCTGCGATCAGCAACTTTGGCTTGCTGGCTAGCACCATGGCGATCATGACTCTTTGACACATTCCGCCAGACAATTGATGGGGGAATGCGTTTAGCCTAGTTTCTGGAGCGGGTATACCCACGAGCTCTAAAAGTTCGATAGCTTTTCTACGGCGTTGCGCGCGTTTTAAGCCAAGATGCAGCTTGAGAGTTTCGGCGATTTGGAATCCTACGGTAAAACAAGGATTAAGGCTTGACATAGGTTCTTGGAAGATCATGCCGATATGTTTGCCAATAATTTTGCGTCTCTCTTTTTTGCTAATTGAGAGCATGTTTTTGCTGTCGAACTGCATAATCTCTGCGGAGATTTTTGCATTCCATGGTAACAATCCCATCAAAGCGAGCATTGCCACGGACTTCCCTGATCCAGACTCTCCGACGATTGCTAAGACTTCACCGCTATCGCAAGTCATATCGATATGGTCGACGGCACGGAATAATCCGCCAGCGGTTTGAAAATCGATGGAGAGGTTTTTAATTTCGAGTAGTTTTTTCACGATCTCTTTAATTTGGGGTCAAGAGCATCGCGCAGCCCATCTCCCATCAAATTAATTGCTAGTACTGTTATGAGAATAGCGAGTCCT
>JABAAS010000099.1 GCA_014238625.1 Alphaproteobacteria bacterium
CGCCTAATTTTTTTGAGGTTTCTTGGTTGATGGCGTTTGCGGGCGGACGCTCCAATCGAACTTCCAGCACTCCGCTTGCCTCGCCAGTTGCGCGAGTCACTTTGACTTCTTCGTTATTTTTGCTTTGAGTTTCGTTGTTTTTGCTTGTAGCCATGATTTCCTCCAGAGTTTGCGATAAGTTTTGCCGACAAGTTTTTCCGACAAGTTTTTACGAGATCTTTTAGCATTAGCCTAACATTATTAGCTTAGCATTAAGCGAACCTCAGCAGCGCGTCGAGCGCGAGTGCGCCTTCACTTTTATCGGATTTATTATAGGCTCGCACGATAACGGGATTGAGATCAGCCTCGATCAGACTATCCTCAAAGTTTTGCGCGAAGGCGGAGACAAGCTCGCATAGATCGAGGAACGCCGCGAGGTCTCCTTTCGGCGCGCCACGATAGCCTTGTAGCAGACGCAAGACGGGCAGAGCCTGCAATTCAGCTTCCAGCTCACAGCGAGCGATTGGCAGAGGTAGCATTACTTTATCGCGCATCAACTCGACGAGCCTGCCACCGGCGGCAATCGTTAGCATCAAGCCGAATTGCTGGTCGCGAGTTATGCCTACGAGCAGCTCGCATAAGGCACCTTCGACTTGCTCTTCGACGAGCAACTCCTTTGAAAAGCACTGCAACTTGGCGAAGGCTTTTTCGATATCGGGGGGAGCGGAGAGTTGCAACTCGAGCGCACCGACATCGCTTTTATGAGGAACCCCTAAGGCTTTCATTACGATAGGGCGAGCGATACGCTGCTGGAATTCGCAAGCCTGCTTTACCGAGACGACCACCAGTCCGCGCGGTGTGGCGATACCGTGTTTGGCGAGCAGTGCCTTTGCGCTTGCCTCGTCGAGCAGCCCGCCGCTACCACTATCTTTACCTTTGCCTGCACTTTGACTTGTCTTATTTTGGCTTGTCTTATTTTGTCTTGAGTTGAGTTGAGCGCCCAAGAATGGAACGAACTCTTTACCTTGAGCATAAGTTTTTTCGCTAGCCTCGTCTTGCAACCAACGATTACCTATCTCGACGGCGACCTCGATTGCATCGAGAGCTTCTTGCAAACCATATAGAGGAGCAATGCCTTTCTGCAAGAATCGCTTTGCCCATGTTTCTGGCATATTTTCGTGCAGAGTGGCGACTACTGCTGCGCGTGCTGCGGTATTGGTGACGGCGTCTTCGAATGCGCGAGCTGCGGGCAACCAATCTTGCGACGAGCATTTTTCGGGATGAGGGAGATCGATGATCAACAAGTTTAGGTCGAAGGGAAAGGCTAGCATTGCGGAGAAAGTTTTAGTCATAGCTTCGCGTTGAGCCCAAATAAATGTGTGATAGTCGAGCGGATTTGAGGCAGCGACCATCTGCGAGAGAGTTATCTTGATTTTTTTACGCTGCCTATCGTTTAGTTGCGGGAAGTGTATATTTTTTCTACCGTGCGCTTGGTCGGCAATCAGAGCAGCCTCACCACCCGAGCAGCTCATCGAGGATAACCTCGCGCTATAACCAAGAGTTTTTTTACAGCTTTTCTCTGCTCTAGTTAGGATAGCGCCACCGGCATGCATTATTTTCAGAGTTTCCAACAAGACTGGCAACGAGTCCACTTGTCCGATACCGAGTATACGAAAGGCGGCGGCTGTTGCATCGAATGTTCCGACGAGGGAGGCGGTATGCGACATTGCTGCTTGTCGCGCCTGCTCGCTGCGCCCGACTTTCAGAGCGATGATGGGTTTGCGCAACATTCTTGCGCGTTTTGCGAGCTGGAACAACCGCTCGATTTCTGTAAAGCCTTCGATGACCATACCTATTGCGGTAATTCGCGTATCTTCGATGAGCGCCTGCGCGATTTCGAGCATTTCGATTTGCGCTTGATTTCCGAGCGATGCGAAGAATGCGAGTGGCAACCCGCGTTGCTGCATAGACATATTCATGGCGATATTTGACGATTGTGTTAGCAGAGCCACTCCGCTTTTGAGACTTTGTGCGGCGTGCTGATCTGGCCAGACGACGACTTTATCGAGACAGTTGACGAATCCGTAGCAGTTTGGTCCGAGCAGAGGCATTTCTGCGGCTGCGTTGATGAGTTGCTGTTGGAGTCCAGTGCCATCTTTTATTTGGGTTTGAGCTTCGCTGAATCCCGAGGCGTAGCAGACGACTCCCCCTGCGCCCATTTTCTGTAATTTTTGTGTTAGTGTAATTGATAGACGATGATTGACGCCGAGGAATACGGCATCTGGCGGCTCTGGCAAATCTTCGAGCTTTTTGAGACAAGGTATTCCGCATACGGAGTTTTTGCTGGGATGTATTGGGAAGATTTTTCCGGTGTATCCTAAGGCGAGACATTGTCGCACGACTTGGGCTGCCTCCTTACCCCCGCAAGCTGCGATGGAGCGCGGTCGCAATAGCCGCGCGAGCCTTATTTTCCGCGAGTTTTCATCCATTTCTTACATTTTGGCTTATATTTTTGCATTTATTTTTTTTGCTCTAATGGTCGCAAGATCTCACGAGCGATGATATGGCGCTGTATTTCGGATGTTCCGTCCCATATCCGTTCGACTCTTGCGTCGCGCCAGAATCGCTCTAGGGGGAGGTCGTCCATCAAACCCATGCCGCCGTATATTTGTATTGCTTCGTCTGTAACGCTTGCGAGCATTTCAGTGGCGAATAGTTTAGCGGAGGCGATTTCGCGTTGAGCGGGCAAGCCTTGGTCTAGTCGCCAGGCTGCGTTTAGAGTTAGCCAATCGCTTGCGTCGATTTTTGTTATCATATCTGCGATTTTGAATCCGACTCCTTGGAAGGAACCGATAGTTTTGCCGAACTGCTTGCGTTCGGCGGCCCAGGTTGCGGCGAGCTCGAAGGCGCGCCGAGCTCTTCCGACGGCTTGCGCTGCAACTGTGAGGCGTGTTGCGTATAGCCAAGAGCTCATTAGCTCGTATGCTTGATCGACCTCGCCGAGCACATATTCATCGGATAGGAAGCAATCGTCGAAGGTTAGGATCGAGTTTGGATAGCCACGATGCGAGACGCTTTGGTATCCTTTTTCTATAGAGAATCCCTTTGTTCCGCGCTCGACGATGAAGCAGGTTAGGGATTGCTTAATGCCGCGTGGCGTCTGTTGCTGTCCGCTTGCAAAGAAGGTTATAACGAAATCGGCGTGCTCTGCGCCCGAAATAAAATGCTTTGTACCGTTTAGCAACCATCCTTCTCCTTTTGCGCTCCCTGTTGCTCGCCCTGTTACCCTTTTGGCTTTTGCCTGCATATTACGAATATCCGATCCTGCGCCTGGTTCAGTCATAGCGAGGGCGTCCATTTTTTCTCCGCGCAGAGCTGGCAATAGAAACCGCTGCCTTTGCTGGCCCTTGCAAGCCATGAGTATATTCTGCGGTCTTCCCCAGAAATGAGTTAGAGCCATGGACCCGCGTCCGAGCTCTCTTTCGAGCAAAGCGAAGCTGAGATGATCTAGTCCGCCGCCGCCGAGCTCGATTGGGAAGTTAGGCGCATAGAATCCCAGCTCCAAGACTTTGCGCTTTATCTCGTTTGCGACTTGTGTCTCGACGCGTCCATTTTTTTCGACTTGTTTTTCGAGCGGATATATTTCCTGCTCGACGAAACGTCGCACTGTCTCGACGATGAGGTTTTGTTCTGGAGTAAGAGCAAAATCCATGCTTTGTTGCTATAGCTATGGAGGGGGAGATGTTGTGAGGGGAGTATTATAATAGAGTGCTATTTTTGCGCCACTATATACGACTAGCCTATAAAAGAGAAACTATCTTAATAGCGATACTATAGCTTAGCTTGGACTTATCTTGGACTTAGCTTGAGCTCCTGCTTGTTGCTAGCTTTTTAGTTTTTATATTATAATTTTTTTGCACAAGACTA
>JABAAS010000009.1 GCA_014238625.1 Alphaproteobacteria bacterium
GCGGGGCTTGCCGATATTCTCTTCGAGCCGAAGGACGAAGAAGATTTGCTCGAGTTTCTGAAAAACGCTCCTAAAATGCCCATAACTACGCTCGGGGCTGGCTCTAATGTTTTGATCTCACATGGGGGAATAAGAGGGTTGGTCGTCATGCTATCCGCAGGTTTCTCACATAAGGTTATCGATCAGCAAGGACGCATAACAGCAGGCGCCGCCTTGGGAGATGGCGCGCTCGCTCGATTCGCTCAGAAAAACGCTCAAGGGAATGGTGAGGCTCGCACAGGTTTGGAGTTTTACGCTGGAATACCAGGTACCGTAGGGGGAGCAGTTCGCATGAACGCCGGCGCAGAAGGGCTCGAGACTAAAGATCGTCTGCTCGATGCTCGTGTTATTGACTATCGTGGTGATACTCCGATATTGCGCGTAATGAATAACTCCGAGTTGGATTTTCGCTATCGCGGCTCCGCGATAGAGCGAGAGATGATCGTCTTGAGTGCTCGATTTGAAACTAAACCCGAAGACGCGAGAGTGGTCGCAGAAAAGATGGCTGCTATACGCGCAAAGCGAGAACGCACGCAGCCGATTACCGAAAAAACCGGAGGCTCAACATTCAAAAATCCCGCTGGCGCAAAAGCTTGGCAGTTGATAGAAAAAGCTGGCATGCGAGGCGCACGGATAGGTGGGGCTGAAGTGTCTCGCAAGCATTGCAACTTCCTCATAAACCGAGATGCCGCGAGACCAGAGGATATAAAAAAACTGGCAGAAAAAGTGCGCGAGCAAGTGGCTGAAAAATTTGGGGTTATGCTCGAATGGGAGATCGTGCGAATAGGTTGGGGCGAGAAAAGCGATGGGGGTTCTAATGGCAAGTAAAACGCATAAAAATAAATCCAATAAAAATAAGTCCAATAAAGACAAACCTTGGGATATTTTAGTTATACTCGGTGGAGTCTCGCCAGAACGAGAGGTCTCTCGACAAACAGGAGAGGCTTGCGCACAAGCTCTACGGGCTCGCGGATACGAGGTTCGAATCTTCGACTGGCGCAAGCGCAACGTGTGCGAATTGATGCAGGCTTTGCTACCACAGCCAGACCTAGTATTCAACGCGCTGCACGGAACTTGCGGCGAGGATGGTTGTCTCTACGGATTGCTCGAGTGCTGCGCAATACCTACAACCCATTCCGCAACCCTCGCCTCCGCCATCGCAATGGACAAAATAATGACTAAAAGGCTGTTACAGCCCATAGGAATACGATTCCCAGATAGCAAAAAACTTGGGCTCGATAGCTCAATCTTAGGAGAAGAAGATACTCTCGTCCGCCAGCTCTACCCTGCTCCCTACATCATAAAGCCGATCGCGCAAGGCTCTAGCGTGGGGGTCATACGCGTTTTGACAGAAAGCGAAAAGCCGAAATTATCTAGTGAGTTCTCCTTGATGGTCGAACGATACATTCCAGGGCGCGAGTTTACCGTAGGAGTCTTCCAACCCATCGGAAAACCGCCAACAGCACTCGGGATTACCGAGATCGTAGCAAGCGCAACCGATTTCTACGACTACAACGCAAAGTATAACAAGCAACTCGCAGCAAAACATATCTTCCCAGCAAAAATAGAGCCCAGCTTGGCAGAGACTATGTGCAACTGGTCAAAGCTAGCGCACGAAAGTTTGGGCTGTAGTGTGATCAGTCGATGCGATTTTCGCTACAACCCGCAAGAAGCAGAGGGTGAAAACTTGTATATGCTAGAGATAAATACTCATCCAGGTATGACCGATATGTCGCTAGTGCCAGAACAAGCGCGAGGAGCAGGCATAGAGTTCGAGGAGATGATCGAAACGCTCGTGCTGGATGCATGGGATAAAAGAAGCCACGAAAGAGCAAGCCACGAAAGAGCAAGCCATATAATATCTCAAAGGAGGCAAGCATGAGAAAGCGCTCTTCTTGGATGATAAAGGGATTATGCCTCTCGTTAGCTCTCGCCTTGCTCTCCCTAATGCTGATCTTGGGCTGGCAGCGACCGCTCGAAGCCTTGGCGCAGAGCTCGGGTTTCGTCTTGCACGAAATACGAATATACGACCGCTCTCGTAGCGATAAACAGGAGTTGCTAGAGACTATAGGCTTGCGGATTGGCATGAGCTTGGCTGCTATCTCTCCAAAAGAATTGCGCAAACGCTTATTAGAGCTACGCTGGGTCGCAGATGCGAGAGTACAGCGTTATTGGTCGGGTTTGCTCGTAATAGCCTTGCGCGAGCACAACCCCGCTGCTCTATGGCAGCACGGAGAAAACTTGGTACCAATTAGCCGAGACGGTACGCCAATTATTACCGATGGCTTTACTCCTTTCGAAAAGCTGTTCCGAATCTCTGGCGAAGAAGCTCCAGCGCACCTCGAAGAGTTGTTGCAGATTGTCGCGCATTGGCCAGAGCTACACGGACATATCTCGCAGGCGCACCTGACAACGCAAAATACTTGGAACCTAACTTTGCATACTGGAACCAAAGTCTTGCTGGCATCCGATCCTTTGTTGCGGAATGTCTTGCAGCTCTTACGCCTCGAAAGGCATTATGGAATACTCGAGGCTCCTCCACTAGTGATAGATTTGCGCGCTAGCGATCGCGCTAGCGTGCGCGCAATATCTGAAGACGCAAAAGCTTTGGTCATGAAAATGAGAAATCAACCATGAAAAATATAGACCCAGAACTCGCTATCGCAGACATAGGAAACTCCAAGATCGCATTGGTTGTAGCAAACGCAGATACTATGGAGCGGGCTAATGCACTCACCTCTCATGTTGCCTGCAAAGCAATTGTCGTGCAGAAGTTTAATCTCGCTAAAGATAAAAATAACGAGGGACAAGGAATAGAGAAAGAGGAGGTTAGGGAAAATCAACTCGCAGAAGCTCTGCGGAAAGCGCGCGAGCGTGCGGAAAAAAAATCTCAGCAACGAGTCCGCAAACTCTTGTTGCTCGTAGCAGAGCCAGAGTTACTAGCAATCTCGCCACAGGCAACGGAGAAAGGACAAGAAATGCAACCAAAATTGCAAACTGGAGCACAGATTAAAGCGCAAAAAAAATGGAAAAAGTTGAACTCAATCGCGCTCGATCGAAACAAAAGACCTCTGGCACTCTACGCAATGCTGAGCGAAAAATGGAAGTCATACGAGCGTATCGCCTCCTTCGCAGGAGTGAAAATCGTAGGTTTCATATTCCCACCCATCGCCGTAGGCAACGCTCTGATCGCGCAAAACTACGAGCGCGAAACAAGGCAAGAAGGGCTTAAAGAGTTCGCTCAAAGTTTCATCGTTCTCGACCTAGGGGCTCGATACACTAGCATAGCCATGTTTACCGACGGCTTGCCTTGCGCAATCGCTACTATCGAGTTTGGATCTGAAAACTTTAACGAGGCTCTAACCGAGGCTTTTCAACTATCGAGCGAGAGAGCAGAGCAGTTAAAGAACTCCCTGTGCTTTTCTGAAAACTTACTCAACTCATATAGCGAGGCTATAACTAAACAAAAAAATAAGGGCGAGCAGGAAAGCTCGCGAGAATTAAAAAGTAAAACTCACGAAGAGCTAATCGAGATAAAACGAATCTTCCCTCGAAACATAAAAGTAGCAAAAAACCCTCTCGCCCAACGCAAAGACGCGCAAGGGGCAGAACGAATACTCGCACCGATATACGAAAAAGCCATGCAAAAGGTCATACGCATGTTCGATAATCTCGCGCCGCGATTCTCCGAAAATGCACCAGTATATATGTGCGGCGGCGGAGCAGCAATTCCAGGCATTCAGACACTAACAGCACATCTACTCAAAAGATGCGTCTTCCCAGCTCTATTGCCTCGCGTTAATGGAACTCCTATCAGAGCGCCTATCCATAGCATAAGCGCGCTCGCAGGTTTGTTCGCCGTAGGGCAGGAATATACTGAAAATAAAGTAGGAAAAAACACAGCCAGAACGCAAGTGCAAAAATTCAACTTTTCGCAGCAAGAAAGCGCGAGTGGAAATCTCGCAGAAGTAAAGGCAATAGGGGATATGAAAAATAACCTAATGGTCAATGCAAAAGCCAATAAAAGAGTCAATGAAATAGCCAATCAAATAGTCAATGAGGAGAAGACACATGCTTAAAAACCTATCCGTTCCCGGAAGGGATGTCGAAGAAAACCTACCTTGCATAAAAGTGTTAGGCGTAGGTGGGGCTGGCGGTAACGCCGTAGACAATATGATCGCCGGGGGAATGAGTGGAGTCGAATTCCTCATATGCAACACCGACGCACAAGCATTACTAAAGTCTCGTTGCGAGCATCGCTTGCAGCTAGGCGAAGAAGTAACTAAAGGCTTGGGCGCCGGATGCTCGCCAGATATAGGCAGGCAGGCCGCTGAGGAAAGCGAAGACGAAATACGCGCATACCTACAAGACGCGCAGATGGTCTTCCTCGCAGCAGGGATGGGCGGCGGAACTGGCACCGGCTCGGGTCCAGTTATCGCTAAAATCGCAAAAGAATTAAACATACTGACCGTAGCCGTCGTCACAACTCCCTTCCTATTCGAAGGCAAACAAAGACGCAGAGTCGCAGAAAAAGGTGTCAAAGAGCTCGAGGGAATCGTCGATACCATCTCGGTCGTCAATAACCAAAACCTATTTTGCATCTCATCCGATAGCACAAAAATACAAGAAGCTTTCGCAACCGCAGACGAGGTGCTCGCCTCAAGCGTTCGTAGCATAACAGATTTGGTCACTAGACCAGGCGTGATAAATCGAGACTTCGCAGATGTGCGATCCGTTATGGCTAAAGGAGGGCGCGCCCTAATATCAACAGTCGAAACCGAAGGCGAAGACAGAGCAGAGCGCGCAGCAGAGGCGGTCGTGCTAAATCCCTTGCTCGAAAAAGTCGATGTCGCTACAGCTCAAAAATTGCTCATACAGGTAGTCGGATCAGAAGACCTCAAGCTCTTTGAGGTGCAGGAAATAGTAGATCGAATCGAGGAAGCCGTAGAAGGCGAGCCGTCCGTCGCTTTTGGATACTCGCTCGATAAAGAGCTCAAAGATAGGTTGCGGGTGTCCGTCGTTGCAACTGGAATCGAAAACCCAGACCAAGACAGAGAAAATCATGGCGGTAGTCTTGGCGGTGGTTTCGGGGGTAGAGAAAAGTATAACCTCGATGAAAAAAATGCTCACAAAAATGACGATAGAGCAGCCTTATGGTACGATACCCATCAACGCTCTAGGCGCAAAGAGCGCGGGCTCGACGCAGAGACGGAAAACAATGCCCATAACGAAAGACAAAATAGCTCGCCTGTAGACAGTGATGAGGTTAATCAGAATAGTAGAAAGGGCGCGCTGGGAGCTGGATTGCAGGGAGGAAACGGACAATTTCGTAGCCAGTTGCACCAGAGCATGGCTACTCAAGCCACAGCGCAAGCGTATAATGGTAGCGGGAAAAATTTTGTCAGCAAAAATAGCAGCAAAAATCCTAACAAGAATAACTACAAGCATAGCGACAAAGGCATCGACAAAAATCTAGGAAACGGTAGCGACAAGAATGTCGGGCTCAAACAAAGCGTCATGGAGGTCATGAAAAGCTTCATAGGTATCAAAAACGAAAGTCTGCCACCAGCCTCTCCTGTATATCTGCCTCGCTACGAGTCGGAGACAACTACGCTACCCTTCGACGAGCCAGCAGAGGCGAGTGCAGAGATCCAGATCGCAAAGCAGCAACAAAATAGCGAGGCAGCTAGTCAAGCTGGCAGCGATGCTAATGGGAGTCACAATATACCTATACCTGCATTCTTGCGAAAACAGAGGGACTAGAGAAAACAAGATGGAGCCTAGCGAGAAGTGCTAAAACAAAAAAAGCTAGGAGGTTGGCTTTTGGCGACAAAAATACTATAAAATAAGTGCTATGAATGAGTTAGACTCTGTACTCCTACGCCATCCAGAAAAGCGTCGTATAAGCGATGCTCCAAAGCTGGCTCGTCCCTCTTGGATACGTGGTAAGTCTCCTACGCGCTCCTATGCTGATACGCGCTCAATCTTGCGAAAGCGCGCGCTGACTACAGTATGCGAAGAAGCCGCTTGCCCCAACATCGGCGAGTGCTGGGCAAAAAAACACGCAACTTTCATGATACTCGGTGCCGTTTGCACAAGAGCTTGCGCATTTTGCAATGTAGAAACAGGAAAGCCAAAGGGCGTAGACTTAGGTGAGCCTGATCGAATAGCTAGCGCAGTCCAAGAGTTAGGGCTCGCGCATGTCGTGATTACATCCGTCGATCGAGACGACCTCGAGGATGGCGGGGCTAAACAATTCCGCGATAGCGTCTTGGCAATACGTAGTGCTACGCCAAAAGCAACCATAGAAATTCTGACGCCAGATTTTCGCAACAAGCATGGCGTTATCGATATATTGATGCAAGCTCCAGCTGATGTCTTTAATCACAATATTGAAACAGTGCCGCGCTTGTATGCTAAAATTCGTCCAGGCGCGCGCTATTTCACCAGCCTTCAGCTGTTAGCGCAAATGAAACAGCGACACCCGCAAGGCTTTACTAAATCAGGGATGATGCTCGGGTTAGGAGAGAGCGACGACGAGGTCTTGCAGGTCATGGACGATCTCAGAGCCGCAAATGTAGACTTCATAACTATAGGGCAGTACCTACAGCCAACTCCACGCCATGCCGCTTTGCAACGCTATGTCTCGCCCGCAGGCTTTGCTCGCTTTGCTGAGATAGCTAAAGCTAAAGGTTTCTTGATGGTCGCATCATCTCCAATGACACGATCTTCATACCATGCGGGAGACGATTTTCGCGCCTTGAAAATAGCTCGCGAGAAAGCGCAGGCTCATAATTAGAGATACCCAAAATAGTCACAAGTAACTATTTTCGGATATTCTACAATGGATACTCTATAAACTTACAGTAACATAAAGTCTATCTCTTCCATGCCTTGCTTCCGTAAACTTCGCCACTCGTCGCATAGCCCAGAGTTGCTGCTCGATATAGTATTAGATGTCGAGCAATACCCGCAGTTTCTGCCTTGGTGTCTCAACGCTGAGGTGCGAATGCGTAAGGAGAATTCCCTAATAGGCGAGCTGTGCGTCGGATACGGATTGCTCAAGCGTTCTTTCTCTAGCAGAGTGAGTTTCGATAGGAGGAAGGGTCTCGTCAAAATGCAAGCCGAAAACGACTTGTTCACCCATTTCGAGAGTCGTTGGCACATAACGCACGGTGAAAAAACAGGTGAGGCTAATGCAACGCTCGTCGACTTCTTCATAGATTTTCAGCTACGCGCTCTGCCGTTAAAGTTTGTTTTCGAGAACCTCTTTTGCCAAGCAGCAGAACGCATGGTAGAGGCTTTTGAACAGCGCGCAAACAGCATCACACCCACTGCAAGTCCAGCTCTCGCCAACGTCAGCGTCGTGCGGCTAGGGCGTTAGTAGGCGCAGTGGTCGTATAGATTCTGCCAATCTTGTAAGCTTTGCGGTTGTGGGAATATAGCTAGCAAACGCTCCGCTGGCGTGCGTTGTTCCGAGACGATTTGCTCTAGCGGTTCTAGAAATTGTCTCTCGTCTGCTATGGCGAGTTGCTCGCTGCGGTGTTTGAGACCAACCCGCGCGATGCTAAGCATATCATCCGCTATCTCATTTACTGTACGTCCAGCACAGCGCGCTTGCAATCCTAAACGAGGCACAAGACGATGGGCTGCAACAAGAGTTTCTTCTTCCCGAGATTCAGAGGCTAGCTCGAATGCAAGTTGCAAGCTCTGTTCTTGCGCTTGTTTGTCGTAGAGCAAGCCAGCCCATAAAGCTGGTAAGGCGCATAGCATCGCAGAATCTCCACTATCCGCTCCGCGCATTTCAATAACACGCTTTAGTCGCGCCTCGGGAAAAATCATGCGAAGATGACTCTCCCAATCCTCTAAACGCGCTCTGCCGTACGCCTCACGCAAGGCAACCCCAGAATCTCCATCTAGGTAGTCAGCAAAGCTGTAGCTCGAGGTGTCTATATACTTGCCTGCGCGGACAATACAATAGAGTGGAATGTTCAGAGCATAGTCACGCCAGCTCGAAAAACCAAAGTCTTCTCCAAAAACAAACAAAGGAAGCCCGCAACGCTGCGGGTCCGTATCAAGCCAGTAACGAGCTCGGTTCGAAAGAAAACCGTTAGCCTTACCCTCGCAGTAAGGGGAGTGAGCAAAAAGTGCCGTTACTATCGGCTGTAAAGCTGTAGCTATGCGCATCTTTGAAACCATGTCCGACTCATCTACAAAATCTACATTCGCTTGCACCGTAGCCGTTCGTCCCATCATAGAAACTCCTAGCTTGCCTTTTCTAAGCATATGGCTACGCATGATGTGATAGCGTTTCTTCGGCATCCACGGTAGCTCATCTTCCTTTTCACGCGCACGCGCTCCTATCGCGCACATACCAAGAGAGTGTCGTTCCAGCAAAGGGCGTAAGATAGAAAGATGGTCTTTTAGCTCCTTACAGATGTCGTGAACCGACTGCAAAGGCGCTCCAGCAAACTCTAGTTGACCAGCTGGCTCCAGAGAGATCGCGTTATGTGATCTCGGTAAGCTGATGCCAATCGGAAAGCCATCTTCTATTTGCATCTCGCCTAGTGTCGAGCCCTGCAAGTCTTTTAAAAGGTCTAGCAATAACTCGCGGATCGATTCGTAGCTAGGCGGTGCTAGGTCGAGCCGATGATAAAGGAGCTTCTCATGCTCGGCACCTATGCGTAAGCGGGAGGTAGAGCCTTGAGAAAACCAAGAGGTCAAATAGTCTCGATCCGGAATCTCTATATTGCTTGTATCAGACATACTACCTCACCAATGTGTCTATTGCGTTAAACTAAGCTAGGCTCGATAATCGCTCAATAAGCTCCTTGTCGATCGCACGACAAGGAGTTAGCAAAAGATTTACCAGCAAATAATTGCCAGCATGCCAGTATAGCCAAAGCCGCAGTCTCGCAGCGTAAAACTCGCCTACCCAGAGAAATAGGCACAACCTGCGGGCAAGAGCGTAGCATAGCATGCTCTTGGGGCGAAAAACCTCCCTCAGGACCTATCAAAATCGCTACATCTTGCTCGATGTTATCACATTTCTTGGCGCAGAGAGACATCGCTTGCGGTAGCTCATGCCTAGCACCTTGCTCAGCACAAAAAAGTACTATCCTCTCTTGCTCGAAAATCTCCGCCTGCAAACTTTGCTCTTCGTCAATCATAGGGCAGCAGAGGCGCTGGCTCTGTTCAACAGCAGAGATTACTACACGCTGCGCGCGCTCGCGCGAGAAACGCGCTGTGCTATAGGAACTACGATAGGGAAAAAGCCTCGATACGCCAAGCTCAACAGAGGCGGTTAAAAGTAACGACATCCTATGCGGGCGAATCGGCGAGAAATATAGGTGAACTCCGTTCCTTTCGTACGCTCCATCGCTGGCAGAGCGTACGCGTTCTTGGCATATCGCCTCGCCAGAGTTATGACGCCAACTTGCAATCTCGGCTAGCCACTCCCCATGCTGCTCGTTGAAAAGCAGTAGACGCTCTCCAGACTGAATGCGCAAAACGTCGCGAGCATGGCTCGTCGCAGCAGCTGATAAGCTAACCCTATGGTCTCGCTCTAAAAGACCAGGTTGCCAAAATCTGGTGCTACGAGGTTTAATTGTGCCAGAATCCTTCATATAATATGATGGCATAAAAGAATCTCTTCGTCATCATACCTTGTATCATACTTTTGCCTTCACACTTTGCACCATAGCTAAAAGCTGTCGTGAAAATATGCTCTCCATTAGTAAGCTATACTAGATAGGGGAGGCAAGATAATGTAAAAATGCGAAAGATTAGAATCCTTATGAGCTTTTTTCTTCCAAGTAGCAAGAGCCTCGAAGCTTACCTAAAGCTAGGTCGCTTTCATAGCTTGACCGGTGCAGGGTATTTGCTAATACCCTGTTGGTGGGGGCTACTCTTGGCAATCGCAGACAAAGCGGCGAGCGATCATGCCATTGGTAGCACCTTTGTTTTAACGAGCTTATTGCTGATGATGCTATTCGCGCTAGGTGCGATTTTTATGCGTGCTTGCGGCTGTGCCTGGAACGATTTGCTCGATCGGAAGATAGACGCTCAGAGCCTGCGCACGCGCTCCAGACCCTTGGCTTCTGGCGTTTTGTCCGCGCAGCAGGCTGGCAAGTTTATTATGCTCTTGCTTGTCGCAAGCGCATTAATTTTGCTGTGCGTTATAGCTCTCGCACCAAATCTTTTGTTGCCTATTTTGCTCCTCGCTGTCGTTCCTTTCGCTATGCTTTATCCACTCGCAAAGCGAATAACTTACTTCCCGCAAGTCGTCTTGGGTTGCGTCTTCAATTGGGGTGTGTTATGCGGTTTTGTCGCTCTGCGCGGAGAAGTGACTCTTGGCGCAGGGCTTCTGTTTGCCGCAGCCGTTTGTTGGACTATCGTCTATGATACGATATACGCCTTTCAAGATTTAGACGATGATAAACGCACAGGAATGAAGTCCTTGACCTTTCTTTTGCCCAGTAGCTCTGCTAAAAAAATATTGTCTTTTTTATACTGGATATTTCTCACTATGACTGCGCTATCCATATATATTGTAGCTGGGCGAGATAGCCAGCAGCAGCTTAATGTTAGTATTATCCTAACTTTGGGCTCTATCTATTTAATAGTGTGGGTTTGGTTTCTATACGATATTAGACGACTCAACTTTGCACAAGCTGGCGGATGTATGAAGTTCTTCAAGCGCGAGTTGTGGCGAGGGGGAGGGGGAGTGTTATGCGCATTGCTAGCAGCTGGGTTTTTGTAGCGCCAGACTACTCGTGGTAATGTCTTTGGTGATTGTGTTTATAGCTATTTAACTCCAGCAGTTTTTGTGCTAGAGTTAATAGTATGTTCGACAAATTTTCTAAAGCACTCCGCCGTCTTTGCCATCTTTTGCGGTTGCGTATCTTCTCGCGCTCCCAACGCTCATACCTGATCGGAATCGGCTCTGGGCTATTGTTGCTTTCTTGCGCAGTCGCCTTGATGCAGCTGCTCGATAGTCATAATAGGAAAGAAAAAAAAGATGAACAGCCTCAAGTAATAATCTGGAAAAAAGATACCGTCGCTTCGGTCGAACGAGCAGGGCTGGAACAGCGGCCAGCGCGTGCAAAAGAATTGGGATTCGATCTCGCACGTGTCAACGAAGATGGACAAATAATGGTCGGCGGTTACGCTCCATCCCTATCACGACTCGTCTTGTTGCTCGATGGTGAGGTGCTCGGTGCAATGCTCGTCGACGACCGCGGCGAGTGGTTGTTCCTATCGCAACAACCATTCAAAGCAGGACAATATATGCTACGCCTAGAAACACAAATTGGCGAACAAGAAATAGTATATGGAATCGAAACTCTATTGGTTGTGATACCAAAATTCTCGCAAGGAGAAGAACTTCCTCTGTTGGCAGTGTTGCCAAACGGTAGTGGAAAAGTAACGCGAATCTTATCACAACGTTTCTCAGGTGATAAAACCGCAACAGGAACAGACTTTATTATCGATACGCTCGACTACGCAGAAGGGGGGAGATTATCACTCTCGGGTAGGCTGCGCGGTGAAAAAGTCGAAATGTTGGTATATCGAAACAATAAACTGGTCGCGCGGCGCGGATACAAAGGCAAAGGTGCCGTGCCAACCGATTGGCAAATATCAACTAACTTGCCAACTTCAGAAAAAGGACTATCCGGACAAGTGCTACGCATAGACCTCGTCGAAAATAATAGAGTCGTTCAGCGAAAAGCATTACCCATAACTTGGACGCCGCTCGTGCGGGAAGGCGAAGACGAATACTTCGTCGTAAGCACTGGCGCTAGTCTATGGCATATCGCTAGGCATATCTTCGGAACTGGAACTCTACACACATTCCTATACGAGGCTAATAAAGCTCAAATCGAAAATCCAGACCTAATACGACCAGGACAAATACTATTTATTCCCAAAAAACCTGCCGACAAAGAACAGAAGCAAGCCAGAAAATTACGCAAAAAAGAAAAATTAAACGATGCTAAAGTCGAATCCAAAGCAGAGTAATATCAATTCTTGACGATGCTAAAAAATGACAGAAGCAGACCTATTACTATTTGCACGAGAAAGCATCTTTCTGCTACTAGAGATAAGTTTGCCTATCTTGCTGGTAAGTCTAGTGGTAGGTTTGTTGGTCGCCTTGTTCCAAGCCTTGACGCAAATCCAAGAAGTTACCTTGACCTTTGTTCCAAAGATCATCGCCGTGTTCCTCTCTATGCTTGTGTTAATGCCATTTATGATAAGACGCATATTCGACTTTATGCAAACGATAGCCGATCGTATCATTGCAATCGGTTAGTTGCCCAGCATTTGAAACACAGCAATGCTAGGCGAGTTGCTGCCGCAAGAAACTTGGCGTTTCTTCCTATTATTCGTGCGTATCTCTATAATGATTACGCTCTTCCCGAACATCGGGCAGATCTTCGTACTACCACGCATCCGCTTCGTGCTGTCTTTTTTCATTGTACTGATCTTGCTACCGGTCGTAGGTGGGGAGTTGCCTAATCAGCCTGCGAGTTTAGAGCGTCTATTTGTGATCATTATAAACGAGGCATTGATCGGTGTGTTGATAGGGACGGTTGCGCGTTTTGCTTCTTCTGTTTTTATCTATGCGGGTTCTTTCTTTGCCTTGCTGATTGGTATGTCAAATGCGGCTCTGTTCAATCCTCTGCAGGCGCAACAGAGCGTTCTGCCTGCTATCTTCTTGGGACTTTTAGGGACAACTGCGCTTTTTGTAACCGATCTACATCATATGATTTTCCTTGCTCTTGCAGATAGTTACCGTCTTTTCGTGCCAGGCGACTTGCCTTTCCCAGCGGGAGATTTCTCGAAACTAGTGTTGGATATCTTCAATAAGAGCTTCGTTTTAGGGTTCCAAATCGCTGCCCCTTTCTTCATAATATCAGTCTTGTTCTACGCTTTGATGGGGGTGTTGGCTAGGTTGATGCCGCAAATGCAAGTTTTTTTCATTGCGTTACCGTTACAACTACTGTTGGGGTTCTTGTTGTTGGCAGTAAGTTTGACCGTAATGGTTCGACTCTTTCTTGAGCACTTTCAGCAAGTGTTAATGCCGTTTATTGCATAATTTACATATACTCATAAGAGAACTAAATAATAAAATTATACTGAAAATATAGATATGGCTGATGACGCGCAAAAGACAGAAGAACCGACTCCGAAACGATTAAGGGAGGCGAGAAGCGAAGGGCAAGTACCACTTTCGCGTGAGGTCAACCATTTCCTGCTGTTGACAGTCGCTACTATCGTAATCGCAGCCATTAGTATACCCACTGCAAGAGGTATTACTCAAAGAATAAAAAGTATCATGGAAAAAGCAGGGCAATTCGCAATCTCTGAAAAAGAAATCGGAGAGCTGCTAGAGCAATTGGTCAGAGAGCTCGGGGTAGTCCTGCTACTGCCAGCATTGGCTATCTTCGTAATCGCCATCGCTGCCTCAGTCCTACAAGTAGGGCCGCTATTCTCTCCTAAAAGGTTACAGCCAAAGCTCAATAAAATATCGCCTCTATCAGGTTTCAAGCGACTCTTCTCGCTCGAGAGCATCGTCGAGTTTACTAAAGGTGTTATAAAGCTCGTGCTCGTCGGTGCCGTAGGTGGTATTTTCCTCATCGCTCAATTGCCTAATATCGAAGACTATATGATGACAAGCGTCAGCATACTATTGCCTCAAACTAGAAGTTTGCTGCTCGGTATGATGGTCTCAATTCTTGCCGTGCTGCTCGTAATCGCTATCACAGATGTCTTCTTTCAACGCGCTAGGCACAGAAAACGCCTGCGCATGACAAGGCAAGAAGTGCTCGACGAGTTCAAACAAATCGAAGGAGATCCACAGATAAAAGCGCGCATCAGGCGGATACGCAGCGAAAGAGCTAGAATGCGAATATCGCAAGTCGTGCCAAGCGCAGATGTCGTGATTACTAATCCAACCCATTATGCCGTAGCTCTCTCATACGACGACGAGCAGATGGAAGCGCCTAAAGTGCTCGCTAAAGGCGTCGATTATCTCGCAGAAGAAATAATGCGATTAGCGCGCGAGACTAATGTGCCGCTGGTCGCAAACCCGCCGCTCGCAAGAACGATCTATGCAGCTTGCGAGGTCGGTGAAGAAGTCTTGCCCGAGCATTATCAAGCCGTCGCAGAGGTGATTAGTTATGTATGGCGTCTAAAGGGGCGTAGCGCAGAAGGTGCGCAAGCCGCTTGATTATAATATTAGCTTAGCCCCGAAGCTCTGTGGCTCTGTTAGCCCGAAAGTTTGCTCGCCTCTTGCAAGAACTCGTAGCTTGCCGTTTCCTGCTCTTGCTGGTGGACTATCTTCTCGCTCAAGAGGACAAAGCCAGTAAAATCTCTCTTGTGAAATGTGCTGAGCTCGTTGTTAAAGCTCGGCTCCTTTTGCCAAGGCGGGTTCGATTTCGCGTAAAAATAAGGTTGCGGGTAGTGGAGGTCGCCTAGGCTCAAGCCTAAGTCCAAGCTCGATTTTGCGCCAGCGCGCGTTTGGCAAAGGTAGATAGAGAAGTGTTCTAGCGAGCAGCAGAGACGTTCGTCCTCTCCCTTGATTTTGGAGAGTAGCAGGTGTGCGTTCGATAGCCAGCGTGCTATCTCGCCGATGTTCTCGCGGTGTTCTGATAGTTTATAGCGTGCGCCTTCCGCTAGGGGATGTTGCGGTAGCTCGGAGGGGTCGTTATATTCGGTCGTATCGGGAGCGCTCTCTTCGATTTGCTCGCGCACCCATAGGCGCGCCTCTGCGTCTGTATGTCCGTTGAGCGCAAAGGTTGGCGGGCTCGATTGCGTGCCGTTATCCGTTGTGAAAGAGAGGCTGGCTTCTCCGTCGGCTAAAATTAATGCTACTCGTTTGCCATCGGGGAAGGGGTGCGAGAAAAAGCCACTCTCTGCCACTTGCCAAGTGAGCAAGGGGTTAGGGTTGGGGGGGGAGTCGGGGTTCTCGCCCGACTCTGGAGCAGCGCATAGGGCTGCGCGCTCTACCCATTGCAGTGCGTATTGCAAGTAGAGTCGGGTGTCTTGAAGTTCTACGGGCGATATAGAGCCGAGTTGTTGCCAACCTGCTGTCATGCTACTTATGCTTGCTGTTTTCCTTATGTCTTAACGCGAGCTACTTGAGATGCTGGCAATTGTAGAGTAGTTTTTGCGTCTGTCAAGGTATTATGACTCTGAATTTGTAGCTGGATTCGGTTGTTTGGGTCGGCTGTTTTTGCTTGTTTTGTCTGATATTTGCTGAATTTTGGTTGCGGGAGGGCGTTTCTACTGCTATTTAGGGCATGAGCTACCACTAGGCAAGGTTTTGCACGAGGAGAAGGATAATGGCGCAAGAAAAAGAGAAAGAAGGAGTGCCTGAAACTCCAGAGCAGATAATTGCAAAATTTAGCGCGAAAGATGTGAATGAGCAAAGGCGTTCTATCGTTGAATACTTAAATAAATTTAGACATTTAACTGAAGAGCTACCATTGATAGAACAGATAAAGCATAAAGTTAATTTTTTGCAATCAATAAAACACCAAGTTCTTACACGCCACAGCGGTATGAAGGAATTTTATCATGATGCAAGTGTTATGTTTAACAATTTGATTGAATCTTTGAATGGAATCGATATAAATAGAATAAGTGTAGAATTAACTGGTATTGAAAAATTAAGTTTTTTAAATAGAAATAATAATTTGCTTGAAAAATTTATTGAAAATTTAGATTTGCAAAGAACGAAGGTCGGAAAAATAAAAGAGCACGCAATGGATTTGGAAAATCTTATTAAAGATGTAAAAGATTTTGTATTACTTACTATTGGTGCTGTTGCGGAACGAGAAAAAGAAGGAAAATTAATTGGGAATTTGGAAGAGCAAGCAGGAATTTTTTTCAAGAAGGGTGGAGAGTATAAGACAAATTCGAGATTATTTTTGGGCGGAGCTGGTGTTTTCATTGGGTTGGTAGTATTATTCCAAATTTATAATTTATTTTGTAAGCAAGGTAGTGAATTAGAATATATTGATTTAGAGCAGGGAGATTATTTATATTTTTATGTTGCTCTAAAAACTTTACTTTCTACTAGCACTTTGCTGTCTATAGTTATACTTGTAGGACTACTTGTCTGCATTCGTTTCTACGCCGCTAACAACCATAACGCTATCATTTGCGACCAGAGGGCTAATACACTAAAATCCTATAAGGCTTTGCGCGCTTCTGCAAAAACAGACGAAGAGAGACGATTGATATTGCAGAAAATCTTGGATTCTGCGACTGAGCATCAGGAGACGGGTTTTTCTAAACAAGAAAGCAATGATAGTGGTAATGCTATAAGTAAGATAGCCTCGGATTTAGTTAGGTTGTTTAAGAGGTGATTTTTGCTGTGCGTTTAGCTAGCGGTGAGAGAGGAGATCGTCCTCCCCTCGTGGTAGAAAGAAATTTAGGTCTTGCAATTAACTCTGTTTTGTGCTATGGTTTATGGCAAGTGAATATATTTAGATATAGATATTAGGAGAGTTGTGATGGTACAAGCAAGCAAAGATTTACCCAAACTTGTTGATGAATTAATTTTTGGAGTATGGGGTGAGAAAGGTAATAAAGGTAATAAAGGTAATAAATGGTATAGGGAAAATTTTACACAAGAAGGTGAACAATCAAGTTTTAGATTTATTTTATATACCATACCAGAACGGGATGGAAGCGAGCGAAAATTTGCTATGCTGTATCTTGCTCCTAAATACTATAATGATGAAGAAAATGATTATGATGATAGAAAAGTTTCTATTGAAAAAGACTTTGAGAGTAAAGGTATTAAGATAGTAGAATTTCCTTTTTACTGTACATTTACCGAAGAAGTGATTAGATATTATTTTTTTAAAACTCTTTTTGATGAAAGTAAAAAAATTGATGAAAGTGAAAAAAATAATGAAAATGAGGAGAGTTTGAAAAAAGCGATGGCTTCAGAAAAATACAAAGATGCTTATAGGGATTGCTATAAAAAACATTGCGATGCAACGCCAGGTTGGCATGGTTCGCCAGAAAGGCTTCATACTTTCACTAATCATGGTATAGATAGGTTCGAGAAAGAGCTTAAAAATTTCAAGAATTATCAAAAAAATCTTAAAAGTTGTCAAAATAATATTTATAATCAGATAATACATTCCATAGCGGTTGACTACTCAATAAAGGATAACCTAATGAAAGCTTTGAAAAAAACTATCGTAGATAAAACCAATGATGGTAGATGGGTAAAATTGGTAAATAGTTTTGAATTTAATATAAAATGTCCTATATGCCGTGAATTTAAGAAAAATTTTAATAAAAATAATTAGTTTGCCTAAAATGTGGCGTGGTGTGGTGGCTAAGTAATTTTATAGCCTCTAGTAAAATAGAAAAAAATAAAAAATATATGTTTTTTTTATTGACAAAAAATATATTGTAAATAATAGTGATTATTAAATAAAGCTAATCTAACTCGCGGGCGCGGTATAGTAATTTGGCAAACTCTAAATCGCGCTCGGTGTTAATATCTACTCCCTTTGTGCGATCTAATATGTAAGCCCTCGTTCTACCCTCCGCTAACGCATCTACTCCGTCTAATACATCCTCCGTCCAACGATAAGAAAAAGCTCCGCAATCCATAACATAAGTTCCTAAATCCTGCGAACGACTAACACTAAATGATCCCTCGTCAATAGCCCTAATATTACCCTCCCCATCTAAAGACAAAGCCCGCAAAGGCGAAGACAAATACTCGCAACAAGCCATTACATGATAACCCCTGCCCAATGACAAAAAATATTCCATACCTCCGCGTAAGTCCAAGCCATCCAGCAATGGCGTGCCAGCATACAAAAGACACACGCTATCAAATCGCTCGCCCCGTCGCTGATACTCCTCCAACACCCAACGCACAACATCC